>NZ_SEHL01000006.1:0-229856 GCF_004151355.1 Dermacoccus sp. 147Ba | reverse complement strand
GTCAGGGTTTGAGGTGGAACCTCTCACCCGTCTGGGGTAACTCGTCTACCCTAGCACTTCCTCGGCTTAGCACCAACCCGGCCGTTTCGAACTACATCGCTGTAATTCGTTGTGCCTGTAGGCAATCCGAGAGTGTCAGGTGCGGCTGGCGGCGGGCCTTCGGCCCTCCGCTGCTCGCGGCGACTCGGAAGACATTACACGCTTTTCACCCTGGGCACAAACGCGGAGATGTGCCAGGGCGTTCGGTGCGGGAGAGGTGCCTCGAGAGCCCCTCCCCTGCACCGGACGTCGGGTCACCCGGCCCGACGTGCCGCGGCCTGGAACTTGCGGCCGCGCTTGAGGATTGCCACCTCGCCGTGGAGGAAGTCGTCCGCCGTCAGGGCGTACTCGGCGTCGTTCATCTTCACGTTGTTCAGCGAAACCCCGCCGTCACCGATGAGGCGCCGGGCCGCGTTTCGTGAGTCCGCGATGCCGACCGCGACCACGGCGTCCGTCAGGCTGGTGCCCTCGGCGACGTCGGCTCCCGGCAGTTCCTGCGCTGCGTCATGGAGCGTGGACGCGTCAAGCGCCGTCACGTCTCCCTTGCCGAAGAGAGCCTCACTCGCGGCCACGGCGCCGGCCGTCGCAGCCTCGCCGTGGACGAGCGTCGTGACGTCGGCGGCCAACGTCCGCTGCGCCTCACGGCGGAAGGGTGCCTCGGCGACGGCCTTCTCCAGCTCGGCGATCTCCTCCGGCGTCCTGTCGGTCATGAACTTGAGGAGTTTGATGACCTCGGAGTCCTCGACGTTGAGGAAGTACTGGTAGAAGGCGTAGGGGCTCGTCATCGTCGCGTCGAGCCAGATGGCGTTGCCTTCCGACTTGCCGTACTTCTGCCCGCTCGCGTCGGTCAGCAGCGGCGAAGTGAGCACGTGAACGCTCTTGCCCTCGACCGAACGGATGAGGTCGGCCCCGGCAGTGAGGTTGCCCCACTGGTCCGAACCACCGGTCTGCAAGGTGCAGCCGTACTCGCGGTACAGGTGGAGGTAGTCGAGCGCCTGAAGGATCTGGTAGCTGAACTCCGTGTAGCTGATGCCCTCCTCGGAGTTCAGGCGAGCCGCTACGGCGTCCTTCTTCATCATCGCGTTGACGCGGAAGTACTTGCCGACGTCGCGCAGGAAGTCGAGAGCCGAAATCTGTGAGGTCCAGTCGAGGTTGTTCACCACGCGCGCCGGGTTCTCACCCTCGAAGTCGAGGAAGGGGCGCACCTGCGAGCGGATCTTGTCGACCCACTCCGCCGTCTGGTCCTTCGTCTTGAGCACTCGCTCCGAACTCGGACGGGGGTCGCCGATGAGTCCCGTCGAGCCGCCGACGAGGGCGATCACCCGGTGGCCGGCCCTCTGCAGGCGACGTAGCTGGATGAGCTGAACGAGGTTGCCGAAGTGCAACGACGGGGCAGTCGGGTCGAAACCGCAATACACCGTGATAGGTCCGTTCGCGAGTGCTTCACGCAGCTCGGCTTCAGCGGTGGTCTGTGCCACCGCTCCGCGCCACTGCAGCTCGTCGAGGATGTTGGTCACGATGTGCCTTTCGTCGTCATGGCCGGTGTCTGGCTCCGGCGCCGTTCCAAGGGTGCCCCATCGGGTGCGCCCGCGTCACTTCGGTTGGTGCGGGTTCGTCGCGGCTCGTCGGCGCGCCACGGCGGGCCGGTAGGCGGAGACCGTCGGGTCGTCGGGCAGCCAGAAGCGCCACGGGTACAGCGTGCTGTCGCCGCCGGGGCCGCTCACCCCGACCCGTGGGCCGCTGCGGTATTCGAGCCGGGTACACCCGTCCGGCACGGTGAGTCGCACCTGCGCGTCCCTTCCGGTGACCGGCGTTCCGTTGAGGTCGAGATCCACGCCGAGCGCCTGCCCGAGGTTTCCCGGCCCCCGCGCCAGCAGCCGTGACGGAACGTCGCGCCGGTCTCCACCCCGGCGCCGCCGAGCGATCTCCTCCCCCTCGACGACCTCACCGGCGCGCACGAGCACTCCGCCGGATTCTCCGTCGGGGCCACAGACCAGGTTGAAGGCTCGATGGATGCCGTAACTGATGTAGACGTACACGGTGCCGGGAGGTCCGAAGAGCGCCGCGTTGCGCGGAGTGCGACCACGGAAGCCGTGCGACCCCGGGTCGCGCTCCCCCGCGTACGCCTCGACCTCGCTGATTCGCACACCGACGCCGTCGTGGTGCACGACCAGGCCGAGCAGCCGCGGAGCCACCACCTCGGGCGCTGCGGCGAAGAGATCTGGATCGACGGGGTGCACGCCGTCATTGTGCCAACGCTGCCGATGGGTTCCGCCGTCGCGGTCCCGCACCCCTCGGTTCCTGGGGATCGGTGACATTCGTCCCTGCCCTCGAGCCAGGCCCGCGCCGTAGCGTCACGACGGCCGCAACGGGACAACCGTCTACGGCAACCTGACGACGTCACCCTGGAGGACGCATGCTGCACGCCGACAACGCCGAGATCGTCAAGGCGACTGCCGGACCGGTCATCGAGAACATCACGCAGATCACCAAGGTCTTCTACCCCAAGATGTTCGAGCGCAACCCGGACCTGCTCAACGTGTTCAACCAGGCGAACCAGGCCATCGGCGAGCAGCCGATCGCGCTGGCGTCGAGCATCGTCGCGTATGCCCACCACCTGCTGGGCGACTCCGACATCGACTTCGACCACGTCCTGTCGCGCATCGCGAACAAGCACGTTGCCCTCGCCATCAAGCCCGGCGACTACACCATCGTCGGCCGCAACCTCATGGAGGCCATCGGCGAGGTGCTCGGCGACGCCGTCACGCCCGAGGTGGCACGCGCCTGGGAAGAGGTGTACTGGCTGTTCGCCATGGACCTCGTGAGCGCCGAGGCGAAGCTGTACCAGCAGATCGACCGCACACCGGACTCCCTCATGAAGGACCACCGCATCACGCGCATCGAGGACGCCGGCGGCAACGCCCGCACGTTCACTCTCGAGCCCGTCGACGGTTCGGCGATTCCCGACTACGTTCCGGGCCAGTACGTCTCCGTCATCGCTCAGCTCGAGGACGACTACCGTCAGCCCCGCCAGTACACGATCTCGAGCGCACCCGGGGACGCCGCCCTCCAGATCACGGTCAAGAAGGTGCTCGGCGCGAACGGCACCCCCGACGGTGCCGTCTCGGGATACCTCTTCGAGCGCTCCGAGGGCGACGTTCTGCCCGTGAGCGCACCGGTGGGCGACATCGAGGTGGCGAAGGACGACCACACGCGCCCGCTCGTCATGTTCTCCGCCGGCATCGGCATCACGCCGATGGCCTCGATCCTCGACGCCGCCGCTCAGGGCCGCACGAACGGTCGTGAACTCGTCCTCGTCCACGCCGACGTCGACGTAGACACCCACCCGCTGCGCGAGCAAGTCGCCCGCACCGCAGCCGACACCGGCGCCACCGCCATCACGTACTACGAGAAGGGCGGCGACGATGCGCGCGAAGGTCTCGTCGCCGTGAACGAGCTCGACCTGCCGGACAACGCCGAGTACTACCTCTGCGGCTCGGTGCCGTTCATGCAGCACGTGCGCTCGGGCCTGCTCGACCGCGGCGTGGACGCGGCCGACATCAGCTACGAGATCTTCGGGCCCGACCTGTGGCTCGGTGGCTCGACCTCCAGCCAGGCCTCCCCCGAAGAGCTCGTCGCCGAGGAGCAGCTACTGGCCTGATCGGCGTCAGCCGTCAGCACGCATGACGACAGCGGCACCCGTTCTCGGGTGCCGCTGTCGTCATGAGACGGGGAGAGTGCTCCGGTCAGTGCAGCTCGATGCGCGAGTCGGCGAACTCGCGCAGCTCGCCCGCTCGAGCGGCGGCAGCTTCGAGCTGCTCACCGACTCGCTCCGGGGCGGTGCCGCCCGTGGCGTTGCGCGACGCGAGCGATCCCGGAACGCTGAGGACCTCACGCACGCCCGGGGTGAGGTGCTCGCTGATGTAGGCCAGGTCGTCGTCCGAGAGATCCCACAGCTCGATGTCGCGCTTCTCGCACTCCTGGACGCACGCTCCGGCGACCTCGTGAGCCACACGGAAGGGCACGCCCTCGCGCACGAGCCATTCCGCGATGTCCGTGGCGAGCGAGAAGCCCTGCGGGGCCAGCGACTCGAGGCGCTCCGGGTGGAACGTCAGCGTCGCGGTCATCCCGGCAAAGGCAGGCAGGAGCAGTTCGAGGGTGTCGACGGCGTCGAAGACCGGCTCCTTGTCCTCCTGCAGGTCACGGTTGTAAGCGAGGGGAAGCGCCTTGAGGGTCGTGAGCAGGCCGGCCAGGTCACCGACGAGACGGCCCGCCTTGCCTCGGGCGAGCTCGGCGACGTCGGGGTTCTTCTTCTGCGGCATGATGCTGGAACCGGTCGAGAAGGCGTCGTCGAGGGTGACGAAGCTGAACTCCTTCGTCGCCCAGAGGACGACCTCCTCGGCGATGCGCGAGATGTCGACCGCGGCCATCGCGGAGACGAAGGCGAACTCGGCGACGAAGTCACGCGAGGCGGTGCCGTCGATGCTGTTCTGCGTCGGGCGGCTGAAGCCGAGGTCCTCGGCCACCCGAGCCGGGTCCAGGCCGAGAGACGAGCCCGCGAGCGCCCCCGAGCCGTACGGCGAGGCATCCGCGCGCTTGTCCCAGTCGACGAAGCGCTCGGCGTCGCGCAACAGGGCCCAGGCGTGGGCGAGAAGGTGGTGGCTGAGGAGCACCGGCTGGGCATGCTGCAGGTGAGTGCGGCCAGGCATCGCGACGCCCATGTGGGTTCGGGCCTGAGCCACGAGAGCGTCGACGACGTCGAGCAGCAGCCCCGAGACGACCCGCGCGTGATCACGCAGGTACATGCGGAACAGGGTGGCCACCTGGTCGTTGCGCGAGCGCCCGGCGCGCAGGCGACCGCCCACGTCAGCGCCGGCACGTTCGATGAGGCCGCGCTCGAGCGCGGTGTGAACGTCCTCGTCGTCCTGGGCCGGGACGAAGACGCCCGATTCCACGTCACCGCGTAGCTTGTCGAGGGCCGCAAGCATGGCCCCGAGGTCGTCGGCGGCGAGGAGGCCCGCGCGGTGCAGAACGCGGGCGTGTGCCCGGGATCCGGCGATGTCGTACGGCGCGAGGCGCCAGTCGAAGTGGGTGGACTTGCTCAGGGCCGCGAGTGCGTCGGAGGGGCCGCCGACGAAGCGTCCGCCCCAGAGGCTGAGGCGCGAATCGGCCTGGGTCATGACAAACCTTTCATCGAGGAGTGGCCCGGCTCGAACGGGTCACCGAAGTGCAGGGGTAGCAGGGAAATCTCAGGGTGCTCGCGTGGATTCTCACGCGTCGTCGGCGTGAAGGTCCTCGTCGGCTCCGGCGTCGTCGGTACGCCCGGCGAGGTCGAGGAAGCGCTGCGCCAGAGCTGACGACTCGGCGTCCGCCTGGGCGATGACCAGGATCGTGTCGTCGCCGGCGATGGTGCCGAGCACCTCCTCGAACTCCGCGTGGTCGATCGCCGAGGCGAGGAAGTTCGCAGCGCCCGGAGGCGTGCGCAGCACGACGAGGTTGCCCGAGGACTCGGCCGTGACGAGCAGTTCGCCGGAGAGCCGGCGAAGGCGGTGCACGGCTTCGGTACGAGCGGCGCCGGCACGCGGCGTTCGATCGCCGCCCTCGCCAGGCACGGCGTAGACGAGTGTTCGCCCCTGGCGCACCTTGACCGCGCCCAGCTCGACGAGGTCACGCGACAGCGTCGCCTGGGTGACGTCGACGCCGTCCTCGAGCAGACGTTCGGCGAGATCGGTCTGCGAGCGGATGGGCTCCCGGCCGAGGATCTCGCGGATGCGCTGATGTCGCGCGCCCTTCGTCGGCGCGATCACGAGCGCTCCAGAAGGAAGGCGAGCAGAGCCTTCTGCGCGTGCAGACGGTTCTCCGCTTCGTCCCAGACGACCGACTGCGGCCCGTCGATGACATCGGCGGCGATCTCGTACCCCCGGTATGCGGGCAGGCAGTGCATGACGATGGCATCGGCCTTGGCGTGGGCCATGAGGTCCGCGGTCACGGCGAACGACCGGAACGGGTTCGTCTCGCCCTGGCGTTCGGCCTTCTCGCCCTCCTGCCCCATCGACACCCAGGTGTCGGTGATGACGACGTCCGCATCGCTGACCGCGACCACGGCGTCGGTGGAGGCCGTGGCGCTCCCACCCGTTTGCACCGCGATGCGCTGAGCGTCCTCGAGGATCTGGGGGTTCGGCTGGTAGCTCTCCGGTCCGGCGACGACGATGTTCGCCCCCGCAGTGGCGAAGCCGAGCAGGTAGCTGTGCGCCATGTTGTTGGCTGCGTCGCCGACGTAGGCGACCTTGAGCCCGGCCACGCTTCCCTTGTGCTCCGTGACAGTGAGGAGGTCGGCGAGGATCTGGCACGGGTGGAAGTCGTCGGTGAGCGCGTTGACGACCGGAACTCCCGAGTGCTCGGCCATCTCTGCGAGCGACTTCTGGGCGAACGTCCGCCAGACGATGGCGCTCACCTGGCGGCCCAACACCTTGGCCACGTCGTGGATCGACTCCCGAGTGCCCACCTGGGCGAGGTTGCCGTCGACGATCATCGGGTGGCCGCCGAGTTCGGCGATGCCCACCGAAAAACTGAGCTGGGTGCGCAGCGTCGGCTTGTCGAAGATGACGGCGACGCCGCGGGGCCCCTCGAGCGGGCGGACACAGTGTCGATCGGCCTTGAGGCGTGCGGCAAGGTCGAGCACCTCACGCTGCTCGGCGGGCGACAGGTCGTCGTCGCGCAGGAAGTGGCGGGTCACGATGTCTCCTTCTCTCCTGCTCGGTCGAGCAGGGCCGGCAGGGCGTCCACGAACGTGTCGAGCTCGGCGTCAGAGATGACGAGCGGGGGCGCGAGGCGAACGGCGTTCGGCGTCGGCGCGTTGACGACGAAGCCGGCCTCGCGCGCGGCGACGACGAGCTGCGGCGCCACGGCGTCCCGCAGGAGGACGGCGCGCAGCAGGCCACGGCCGCGTGATCCGGTGACGCGGGCGTCGCCGAGGGCGTCGATGCGAGCGGCGAGGTGCTCTCCCCGTCGTACGACGTGGGTGAGAAGCCCGTCCCCGGCGATCGTGTCGAGCACCGCGAGCGCAGCAGCGCAGGCCAGTGGGTTACCGCCGAACGTCGTGCCGTGCTGGCCCGCCGTGAGGAGGCCGGAGACTTCCGGCCCGAACGTGATGAGCCCGCCGACAGGAACGCCGCCACCGAGGCCCTTGGCCACCGTCACCGCGTCGGGCACGAGCCCCGGCGCGAGCGTCTGGAAACCGAACCACTCGCCGGTGCGCGCGATGCCCGTCTGGACCTCGTCGAGGATGAGCAGCGCACCGGCGTCACGCGTGATGCGGCGCGCCGCCTCGAGGTAGCCCTCACTCGGCACGACGACGCCGGCCTCACCCTGGATCGGCTCGACGAGGACAGCACCCACGGACTCGTCGACAGCGTCACGCAACGCCTCGACGTCGTCGTACGGCACTCGCCGGACGCCGGGCACGAGCGGCTCGAACGGAGCGCGGTAGGCCTCCTTCGACGTGAGCGAGATGGCCCCCATCGTGCGCCCGTGGAAGCCACCCTCGAGAACGACGACGTCGGGGCGACCGGTGCGCCGGGCGAGCTTGAACGCGGCCTCGTTCGCCTCACTGCCGGTGTTGCAGAGGAATACGCGTGATCCCTCCGGCGCTCCGGCGATCTCGAGCAACCGCTCACCGAGGGCCACCTGACCGGGCGTCGTGAACAGGTTCGAGGTGTGGATGAGGCGTGCAGCCTGCTCCTGTACCGCGGCGACGAGCACCGGGTGGCCGTGACCGAGAGAGTTGACGGCGATGCCACCGAGCAGATCGAGGTAACGCCGGCCGTCGGCGTCCGTGACGTAGCAGCCGTCACCCTCGGTGAGGACGAGGCCGGGCTCGCCGAAGACACCCATCATCGCCGTGCCGTACCGCTCGAGGTACGTCTGGCTCTCGTGCTGGGTACTCACCAGCGTCCTCCTGACGTGATCATCGTGCCGATGCCTTCGTCGGTGAAGATCTCGAGAAGGATCGAGTGCGGGCGGGTGCCGTTGACGACGTGTGTGTGCGGCACCCCTCCGCGCACCGCGCGAATGCAGGCCTCGAGCTTGGGCACCATGCCGGTCTCGACGGTCGCGAGCATCGCTTCGGCGTCCTCGGCGGGCAGGGTCGACAGCAGCGACTCCGGGTCGGGCCAGTTGGCGTAGACGCCCTCGACGTCGGTGAGCACGACGAGCTTGTGGGCACCGAGTGCCACGGCCAGCGCGCTCGCTGCCGTGTCGGCGTTGACGTTCAGGACCTGACCTTCGTTGTCGAGGTCGGGAGCCACCGACGAGATGACGGGGATGCGCCCCGAGTGCGTCAGGTCGCGCACGATCTGCGGATCGACCATCTCGACATCGCCGACGAGACCGATGTCGACAGCCTCCCCGTCAACGTACGCCGGCCGACGGCGGGCGCCGAACAGGCGGGCGTCCTCCCCCGACAGCCCGAAGGCCATCGGGCCGTGCTGGTTGATGAGGCCGACGAGTTCACGCGAGACCTGGCCAGTGAGCACCATGCGCACGACCTCCATCGTCTCGGGGGTCGTGACGCGCAGCCCACCGCGGAACTCGCTCTTGAGGCCCATGCGCTCCAGCATTGAGGCGATCTGAGGTCCGCCCCCGTGAACGACCACGGGGCGCAGCCCCGCGTAGCGCAGGAAGGCGATGTCCTCGGCGAAGGCCCTCTTCAGTGCCGGGTCGGTCATCGCGTTGCCGCCGTACTTCACGACGACGAGCGCGTCCTGGTAGCGCTCGAGCCACGGCAGCGCCTCGACGAGGGTGCCCGCCTTGAGTGCCGCAGAAGCGATCGAGCTCAGGTCACGGCGCTCGCCGGCCAGCCCGTGGTCGTGCTCGGAGGTGCTCATGTGCTGTAGGCCGAGTTCTCGTGAACGTAGTCGTGCGTGAGGTCGTTGGTGAAGATCGTGACGGAATGCTCGCCCGCCTTGAGGAAGACCTCGACCTTCACTTCACGGTTCGACAGGTCGACGCCGGATCGGTCGTCGCCGACACCGCCGTCGCGACAGACCATGACACCGTTGATCGCAACGTCGAGCGTGCGAGCGTCGAACGCCGCCTTGGTCGTGCCGACGGCCGCGAGGACGCGCCCCCAGTTGGGGTCTCCCCCGAACACCGCGCACTTGAAGAGGTTGTTCCGGGCGATCGCGCGTGCAACTTCAAGTCCATCGTTAATGTTTGCAGCTCCGTAGACGACGATCTCGATGTCGTGGGCAGCGCCCTCGGCGTCGGTGATGAGCTGCAGCGCAAGATCCTGGCAGACCTCCGTCAGGGTGCTCGTGAACTCCCCCATCTCGGGCGCGACGCCGGAGGCGCCGGACGCCATGAGGAGCACGGTGTCGTTCGTCGACTGACACCCGTCGGAGTCGATGCGGTCGAAGGTGAGGCGCGTAGCCGTGCGCAGGGCCTCGTCAGCCTGCTCCGGCGTGAGGACGGCATCTGTCGTCACGACGACCAGCATCGTGGCCAGTGAAGGTGCGAGCATGCCCGCTCCCTTCGCCATGCCACCGACGACGTACCCCGAGCCGATGCCTTCGCACTCCTTGGCCACGGTGTCGGTCGTCATGATGGCCTCGGCCGCGTCGGCGCCACCGTCGGCGCTCACGGCGCCGGACACCTGCGTCACACCATTCTCGATGCGGTCCATCGGCAGGAGTTCACCGATGAGCCCCGTGGAGCACACCACGACATCGCCCGCACTCACGCCGGCGGCCTCGGCCACGAGTTCGGCCGTGCGGTGAGTGTCGAGGAAGCCCTGGGCGCCCGTGCAGGCATTCGCACCACCCGAGTTGAGGACCACAGCATCGACGCGGCCGTCGGTGACGACCTGGCGTGACCACGTCACGGGGGCCGCCTCAACCCGGTTGCTCGTGAACACCGCGGCACCGACGTGCTCGGGGCCGTCGTTGACCACGAGCGCGAGATCGGGCTTTCCGCTGGGCTTGAGGCCGGCCGTGACACCGGCGGCCCGGAAGCCTGATGCGGCAGTGACGCTCATTCCTTCTCCTTGATGATGTGGCCGGCACGCTTCCACAGCGCGCGGGCGCGGTCGGACTCGAAGGTGGGAACCATGATCCAGTCGGTGTCGAACGTGGAAACGGTGAAAACCGTGAGCTCGGCCTCACCGAGCGGCGTCACGATCGCCGACAGGAGACCGGTGAGGGCGAAGTCGAGCGGACCGTCGACCTCGAAGACGTTGAACGGCCCCTGCTGGCGCACCACCGCGTCACGCGGGATGGCGGACGACAGACACAGCACCGAGGTCTCAGATGCGGTGGCGCTCACCGAGACGAGCGGGGCGTCCGTGAGGGCCCAGTCTGGCACCACCTCGTGCGGCCCGAGGCGCACGTACGACAGTTCCTCGGGGTGGGCGATGAGGGTGAACTGCGCTCCGAAGGCGACCATCAGGGAGCCACCCCCACCGCGGGCAGGCCCGCGGCTTCGTCGAAGCCCAACGCGAGGTTCATCGACTGCACGGCAGCTCCTGCCGTGCCCTTCGTGAGGTTGTCGACGGCGGAGACGACGACGACGCGGCCGGAGCTTGCATCGAGGGCGAACTGAACCGCGACGGCGTTGGACGCAACGACCATCCCCGTCGAGGGCCACGAGCCGTCCGGAAGCAGGTGGACGAACGTCTCGCCGCCGTAGGCCGCCTCAAAGGCCGCGCGAATCGCCGCGGCGTCCACGCCGTCACGCACGCGCGCGGTACACGTGGCCAGGATGCCGCGCGGCATCGGCGCGAGCGTGGGGGTGAACGACAGGGACACGTCGTCCGCTCCCTGCGTGGCGCGGCGGAGGTTCTGCACGATCTCAGGGGTGTGACGGTGGCCGCCGCCGACACCGTACGGGCTCATCGATCCCATGACCTCGGATCCGAGCAGGTGCGGCTTGAGGCCCTTGCCGGCCCCCGAGGTTCCGGAGGAGGCCACGACGACGACGTCATCGTGCTCCACGAGGTCGTGGGCAAACAGGGGCGCGAGGGCGAGCGAGACCGCGGTCGGATAGCAGCCCGGGACGGCAATGCGGCGCTCCCCGGCCAGGTTGTCCCGCTGCTTGGCTGCGGTCCCGAGGGTCAGTTCGGGCATACCGTAGGCCCACGAACCTGCGTACGGGGTGTCGTAGAACGCAGTCCAGTCGTTCTCGTTCTCGAGGCGGAAGTCGGCACCGCAGTCGACGACGAGCACGTCCTCGGCGAGCGCGGCGGCCAAGGCAGCGCTCTGACCGTGGGGAAGTGCGAGGAACACGACGTCGTGTCCTGCGAGGACCTCCGGCGTCGTCTCCTCAAGAACGACATCGGCCAGCGGCATGAGGTGCGGGTGGTGCTCACCCAGTCGCGAACCCGCGGAGCCCCCGGCCGTCAACGCTCCGATCTCGACGTTGGGGTGAGCGAGCAGCAAGCGGAGGAGCTCTCCTCCGGCGTATCCGCTCGCACCGGCGACTGCGACCTGAACCATGTCGTTCAGGCTACACGAATACGCATACTCATGCACAAGAGAGAAAAGTCATGCACCCCCGTGGGCGGGCCACAGGGGTTCATGTCAGGGTCAGGCGCCTCGCAGGCTGGCTCCGACGGCCTTGTCGACCTCACGGACGGCCGCATCGCGGGCGACGTTGACCTCCTCCGTCGTGAGCGTACGCTCCGGCGAGCGGAAGAAGAGCCGGTAGGCGAGCGACTTCTTGCCCTCGCCGACCTGCTCGCCCTCGTAGATGTCGAACAGCGCCAGCGACTCGAGGTTCTCCCCACCGCCGCGGTGCAGTGCGTCCTCGACGACCGCCGCGGTGACGCCGGAATCGACGACGAGCGCGACGTCGGAATGCGCCTGCGGGTACGTGGCGATCGGCTCCGCGACCCCGGTCCTCTCGGCGAACGCCGAGAGGGCGTCGAGGTCGAGTTCGCCGGCCACCACGCGCGGCGGGAGGCCGAGGGTCGTGAGTACCTTCGGGTGAAGCTCACCCGCGTGACCGATGACGCTGGCGTCAGGCAGCATGATCTGGGCACAGCGGCCCGGGTGGAACGGGGCCACGTCGGCCTGCGCCACCTCGAGCTGCACGCCGAGCACGCGACCGATGCCGAGCGCGGTGGCGACGGCGTCGCTCCAGTCGCTCGAGCGGCCTGCACCCCACCAGCCCTTGCGTTCACCGTCACCGGTCATCACCCAGGCGACGTGGCGCGGCTGAGCCGGGACGGCGTCACGGATGGCGGCGAGAACCTCGGGCGTCGGGTGCACTCCGACCCGCTCGGTCGGCGCCGTTCCCGCGGGGCCGGCCACGACGAGACCGAGCTCGAACAGGCCCACGTCCTTGAAGCCGCGCGCGATGTTGCGCTTGAGCGACTCGAGCATCGTCGACAGGACGCTGGTGCGCAGCAACGGCGCCTCGTCCGACAACGGGTTGCTCAGGCGGACGGTGGAGCGTCGCGTGTCATCTGCCCCGTAGCGCAGCTTCGTGTGCAACTCGTCGCTGACGAAGGGCAGCGAGATGATCTCTGAGAGCCCCTGGGCGGCGAGTGCGTTGGCCACAGTGCGGCGGTAGCGCTGCGACGCCGTGAGGCCGCGCCCGGCGACGGGGCGCGCGAGGACCGAGGGGATCTGGTCGTAACCGCGCAGGCGGGCAACCTCCTCGACGAGGTCGGGCCCCGTCGTGAGGTCGGGGCGCCACGACGGCGCCGTGACGTTCCACCGTGCCTCCTCGACTCGCTCGACGACGCAGCCGACCGCGGTGAGAGTCGCCTCCACCTCGTCGTCGGTGTACGAGACGCCGACGAGGCGCGTGGGCTGCTGCGGGTCGAACGCGATCGGCGCGGCCGGCGCGACGGTGTCGAGGTCGGTGACGCCGTCGTCGACGCGGCCGCCGCCGTACTCGACGAGAAGATCGACGGCCAGCTGCGCTGCCGCGGCGGCGATCGCCGGGTCGACACCGCGCTCGAAGCGCTTGGACGCCTCGCTGCTCAGTCGGTGACGACGGGCGCTTCGGGCGATGCTGACCGGGTCGAAGTGCGCGGCCTCGATGAGGATGTCGCTCGTCGTGTCGCTCACCTCGCTCTCGGCGCCGCCCATGACGCCGGCGATGGCGAGCGGACGCTCACCGCCGTCGGTGATGAGGAGGTCCTCGGCGAAGAGCGTGCGCTCCACGTCGTCGAGGGTCGTGATCTTCTCCCCCGCCCGCGCGCGACGCACGACGATTTCCTCACCGAGCGTGGCGAGGTCGAAGGCGTGCAGCGGCTGGCCGAGGCCCAGCATGACGTAGTTCGTGATGTCGACGGGCAGGGAGATCGAGCGCATCCCCGCCTCCGTCACGGCCTGGGACAGCCAGGCCGGCACCGGCGCCGCCGGGTCGACGCCGCGCACGATGCGGGCCACGTAGCGGTCGCACCCGATGTTTACGCGCAGCGGCGCGTCGTCGTCGACCCGCACGGGGTAACCCGAGGCGTTGGCCTCCGGGGCACGCGAGTTGAGTTCGAGCACCGGGTCGGTGAAGCGGGCCCCCGTCGAGTGGCCGTACTCGCGCGCGACGCCACGGATGGAGAAGCAGTAGCCGCGGTCCGGGGTGACGTTGACCTCGACCGTCTCGCGGTCGAGACCCAGCAGCGGCAGGGCGTCCTGGCCGGGCGTGAGGTCGCTCGCCTCGACTCCGAGACGCTGCGGGAGCAGGATGATGCCGTGCGAACCGTCGTCGGGCAGGCCGAGTTCGTCGGCTGCACAGATCATGCCGGCCGAGAGGTGACCGTAGGTCTTGCGGGCGCTGATGGCGAAGCCACCGGGCAGAACGGCACCGGGCAGGACGACGACGACGGTGTCGCCGGCGTCGAAGTTGTGCGCGCCGCACACGATGCCCTGGGGCTCACCGGTTCCGTTGGCGTCGCCGACGTCGACGGAGCACCAGTTGATGACCTTGCCGTTCTTCTGCTCCTCGGGCTCCTTCGTCAGAACGCGCCCGACGACGAGCGGGCCGGTGATGCCGCCGCCGTGGATCGCCTCCTCCTCGAGACCGATCTTGACGAGGTCGGCCGCTACCTGGAGACCTGTTGCTCCGGCCGGGACGTCGACGTACTCACGCAGCCATTCGATGGGAACTCGCATTGCCTCAGACCTCCAAGCCGAACTGGGCGTCGAAGCGCACGTCGCCCTCGATCATCTCGCGCATGTCGGATGCGCCGGTGCGGAACATGAGCGCTCGCTCGACGCCCATGCCGAACGCGAATCCGCTGTACTCGCTCGGGTCGACGCCGCAGGCGCGCAGGACGTTCTCGTTGACCATGCCGCAGCCACCCCACTCGATCCAGCCGGTGCCGCCGCACGTGCGACAGGCCGGGTCTTCCCCGCGGCAGACGAAGCAGCGCAGATCCATCTCGGCGCTCGGCTCGGTGAACGGGAAGTAGTTGGGACGCAGACGCGTCGTGATGCCTTCGCCGAACAGCTGCGTGGCGAGATGGTCGAGCGTTCCCTTGAGGTGGGCCATCGTGATGCCCTTGTCGACGGCGAGGCCCTCGAGCTGGTGGAAGACCGGCAGGTGCGTGGCGTCGAGTTCGTCCGTGCGGTAGGCCTTGCCCGGCGCGACGATGTAGAGCGGCACACCGCGCTCGAGCATCGAGCGAGCCTGGACGGGCGACGTGTGCGTACGCATGACGAGCCCACCGTCGGCCGGGTCGAGGTAGAAGGTGTCCTGCATCTGGCGGGCAGGGTGGTCCTCGTCGAAGTTGAGCGCGTCGAAGACGAACCACTCGGCCTCGACCTCGGGGCCCTCGGCCACCTCCCAGCCCATGCCGACCATGAGGTCGACCATGAGCTGCTGCATCATCTCGACGGGGTGACGGCCACCGACCGGGCGGCGCAACGTCGTCGCTGTCGTGACGTCGACGGCCTCCTCGGTGAGGATGCGCTCGTCGCGCTCTGCCTCGAGCTCGGCCTGACGCTCCTTGATCGCCTGACCCACGCGTCCGCGCGCCTGGCCGACTCGCTTGCCCGCCTCGGCCTTGGCCGTCGGCGGCAGCGCACCGATCTCACGGTTGGCGAGAGCGAGGGGCGACTTGTCGCCGGCGTGGGCGAGGCGTGCGTCCTTCAACTCCTCGAGCGAGTTCGCGGCCGCAATGGCGCTGAGGGCGTCGGTGACGTTCGACTCCACGACCTCGGGGTCCAGTGCGGACACCTCGACCGGGTCGTAGTTGGTGTTGGGGCCAGACATGGGCCCGAGTCTATCGAGTGCGCGCAAGCCGGAATGACGCGCCGTGTCAGTGCTGCGCGCCCGCCGAGGCGTAGAGGCAGACGGTGGCCGCCATGGCCAGGTTGAGCGACTCGGCAGCGCCGTAGATCGGCACGCACACGACGTCGTCGCAGGCCTCGCGGACTTCGGGTTCGAGGCCCCAGGCCTCGTTGCCCATGACCCACGCGTGCGGCGTGGAGAGCTCGACGTCCGGAAGCAGCGTCGTGCCGACACCGTCCGCGGCGTGCAGCGTCAGCCCGGCGTCGCGGCAGCGGGCGAAGATGTCCTCGATGGCGGCACCGCGACAGATCGGCAGGTGCCACAGCGAACCCACGGTCGAGCGCACGACCTTGGGGTTGTAGATGTCGACACTCGAGTCGCTGACGATGACGGCGTCAGCACCCGTCGCGTCGGCGCCGCGGATGACGGTGCCCGCATTACCGGGGTCCCTCACGTTCGTGAGGACCACGACGAACTTCGGCGAACCGGCGAGCACCTCGTCGAGGGTGCGGTCGACGGGTCGCGCGACGGCGATGATCCCCTGCGGCTGCTCGGTGTCGCACATCTCGGCGAGCACCTGGGCAGAGCAGTCGTGGACGAATCGACGCTCGTCAGGCTCCGCGTCGCGCTGCCAGGAAAGCGCCATCTCCCGCAGGTCCGGGTGACGTTCGGTGGCCTCGGCGTCGAGGTAGAGGTCGCGGATCGTCTCGGGCGCGAAACGGATCAGTTCGCGCACGGCCTGGCGTCCCTCGACGAGGAACAGTCCGGCCTTCTCACGCGCAGAACGCCGCCCCAGTGCCCTGACCTGCTTGACCCGATCGGAGCGGGTGTTCGTGATCATGGCGTGGAGCGGCGTTCGATGCGAAAGAGGTGCCTAGGAGAATCAGGCAGCCGGCGTCTGGGCCGGGACGTTCTTCTTGGCGATCTCGACGAGCGCGGCGAAGGCCGGGGCGTCGTTGACGGCCAGCTCGGCGAGCATGCGACGGTCGACCTCGATGCCAGCGGCCTTGAGGCCCTGGATGAAGCGGTTGTACGTCATGCCGTTGAGGCGAGCCGCAGCGTTGATGCGCTGGATCCACAGGCGACGGAAGTCACCCTTCTTGGCGCGACGGTCACGGTAGGCGTAACCGAGGCTGTGCGTCACCTGCTCCTTCGCCTTGCGGTAAAGGCGCGAGCGCTGGCCGCGGTAACCGCTGGCCTGCTCGAGAACGGTACGACGCTTCTTCTGGGCGTTTACTGCCCGCTTCACGCGTGCCACGTGAGTACTCCTTGTTCATGGGCGGCGGCGCCGGGCGCCTGCCGCAAAAGCTGGTTGAGGGAAAAGTTCGGCTTACTTACCGAGAAGCTTCTTGATCTTCTTCTCGTCGGACGGCGCAACGACGACGTCGTTCACGAGGCGACGCGACTGACGCTTGGCACGCTCTTCGAACTTGTGGACGTGGCGGGCGCGCTGGCGCATGACCTTGCCCTTACCGGTGACACGGAAACGCTTCTTGGCACCGCTGTGCGTCTTCATCTTCGGCATAGCCGACTCCTTCGCTCACTCGGCGCGCTCGTGCACGCCGGCTGTCTGACGGCCCGCCACCGGTCTCCCGGCGCGGGGGTCTTCACCCGAGGGTGAAGGACGATTTCAGTTGGCTGCCTCGTCGGCAGCCGGCTCCGCAGCGGGAGCCTCGGTCTCGGCGGCCTGCGTCGCGGGAGCAGCCTTGCTCGCCTTCGCAGCCTCGCGACGACGACGGTCCTCGGCGCGAGCCTCGGCCTTCTTCTTCGTCGGGCCGAGAACCATGACCATGTTGCGGCCGTCCTGCTTCGGCGCGCTCTCGATGAACGCCAGCTCGGCGACGTCCTCGGCGAGCTTCTGGAGCAGTCGGAAACCGAGCTCCGGGCGCGACTGCTCGCGACCGCGGAACATGATGGTGACCTTGACCTTGTCACCGGCCGACAGGAACCGAACGACGTGACCCTTCTTGGTGTCGTAGTCGTGCTGGTCGATCTTCGGTCGAAGCTTGATCTCCTTGATGACCGTGTTGACCTGGTTCTTGCGAGACTCGCGGGCCTTCATGGCGGCTTCGTACTTGAACTTGCCGAAGTCCATGAGCTTGGCGACCGGGGGCTTGGCCTGCGGCGCGACCTCCACGAGATCGAGATCCGCTTCCGCCGCGAGGCGCAGCGCGTCCTCGACTCGGACGATGCCCACCTGCTCACCGTTGGGGCCAACCAACCGGACCTCGGGTACACGGATCCGATCGTTGATGCGTGGCTCAGCGCTGATGGCCGACTCCTTCACTGTTGTGACGATTCGTTCCACCGCCGAGGCGGAGAAACGCGAAAAGGCTTCTTGCCTACGCAAGAAGCCTTCGTCTCAACGTTTCGCACGCTCTCAGGTATTCCCCGAGAACAGGCTCACCGGGGTGAGCCTTGTACGAACCATGACCACGACCCTGCCTCCCGTGGGAGAACCGAGGGTGGAGACCGAAGTCCCTCTTGCGCACCGTTCGTGGTGTGATTTTCGCGGATCGCTCCGGGAGAGCACCACACGTACGGCTGGTAGCACCCAGAGTAACAGTCCGGCGAGCGCCCTCCAAACCCGGCGAAGCGGACCCTCCCCCACTCACGCGGACGCCCGTCGCGCACTGCGGGAGCGCTGCGCCCGCCGTCCACCGACGATGAGCACCCCGGCCACGCAGATGAGGGCTCCGAGCCCGCCCACGGCGGCGAAACCGCCGGCGAAGCCGTGACTGTCGATGGCCCATCCGGCGATCGGTCCGCCCAGCGCGCCGCCCGTCGTGAGGAAGGAGCCGTGCCAGCCCATCGCCTCACCGCGCACCCGCTCCGGAACGGCGCGAGCAACGGCGTCGACGGAGGTCGTCATCGTGGGCGCGCAGAACATGCCGGCGAGGAAGGCACCGAGTGCCAGGGTGAGCATGCGCGAGGCGAGTCCGATCGGCACGGTGGCCGCTGCCCACGAGTGCTGTGGCTGCCAGGATGGAGACGCCTGTCCTTCGTCGTCCCACGACGACCTCCTTCTCATGTCGCACCCAATTTTTCTGCTCAGTTGAGCAATAGGGAGCACACATGAGTAAAGTGTGATGTGACGCACAGTGTCAACCCTCATCTCAGGAGGCCTCATGGTCGACGTGAACCTGCCGCTGACTCAGCTGCACATGGTCCAGGCGGCGCGCCGCTATTACCTCGACGACGCCTCCAAGGTGCAGATCGCCGAGGAACTCGGCATCAGCCGGTTCAAGGTGGCTCGCCTGCTCGAGGCCGCTCGCGACAGTGGAGTCGTGCGCATCGAGATCCTGGACCCCGGCGCCGTCAAGGACCAGTTGTCCCAGGACCTACGCGAGCGTTTCGGGCTGCGTCATGCGCTCGTCGTCGACGTCGAGGCCCTCGCCGGCGGCGAGAAGCTGGCTGAACTCGGCCGCGCTGCCGCATCCCTCATGCAACGCGTCGCACAGCCCACGGACGTCATAGGCCTGCCGTGGAGTCGCATGGTGGCGCAGACCGTTCCGTTCTTCGAAGGATTGCCTCCGGTGCCGATCGTCCAGCTGTCGGGAGCCCTCGACCTCCCGGCACACGAGGCCTCCCCCGTTGACGTCGTGCGTGACGCCGCCCGCCTCACCGGCGGCGAGCCACGCGTGTTCTACGCGCCGCTTGTCGCGACGGACGCCGAGGCCGCGCGCGTCATCCGGGCACAGACAGCCGTGGCGGGCACCCTCGACGAGGCACGTCACTGCTCGCTCGCACTCGTCGGCATCGGGGGGTGGAGCGAAGGCGCAAGCACGCTGTACGACCTCGCCACCGAGGACGAGCGAGACGAACTCGAGCGGCTCGAGGTCGTCGGGGAGATCGCCGGATCGCTGTTCAACACCGACGGCGAACCGGTCGAATCGGGGCTGAGCGCACGCCTGGTCAGCATGAGCCCCCGCGATCTGCGGCTCATCACCGAGGTCGTCGCCGTCTCCCACGGAGCGGCTCGAGCGGAGGCGCTGCGCGCCGGGATCAAGGGCGGCTACGTCACGTCGGCCGTCGTCGACACCGAGCTCGCCCGCGCATTGCTCGGCGCACCCGCGGACGCCTCGGCAAGTTCTACCGGCCGGTAGAGGCGTCGACTCCCGCTAACCGGCCCCGGGGGTTTAGGCTCGCACTCGTGGCTAAGCACTTTGATGTCGTCGTCCTCGGCGCCGGTCCCGGTGGGTACGTCGCGGCAATCCGCGCCTCCCAGCTCGGGCTGAGCGTCGCCGTTATCGAGAAGAAGTACTGGGGAGGTGTCTGCCTCAACGTCGGGTGTATCCCGTCGAAGGCCCTTCTGAAGAACGCGGAACTCGCGCACGTGCTCACGCACGAGAAGGACAAGTTCGGCATCACCGGTGATGCCTCGATGGAGTACGGCCCGACGCACAAGCGTTCCCGCCAGGTCTCCGCGGGCATCGTCAAGGGTGTCCACTACCTCATGAAGAAGAACAAGATCACCGAGATCGACGGCTGGGGCACGCTCAAGTCCGACAAGACGGTCTCGGTGGAACTCAACGACGGCGGCAGCGAGGACGTCACCTACGACAACCTCATCATCGCCACGGGCGCCACCGTGCGCACGATGCCGGGCGTCGACCTGAGCGAGAACATCGTCAGCTACGAGGAGCAGATCCTCACCGACGAGCTGCCGAAGTCGATCATCATCGGCGGTTCGGGCGCCATCGGCGTCGAGTTCGCCTACGTCATGAAGAACTTCGGCGTCGACGTCACGATCGTCGAGTTCGCCGACCGCATGGTGCCCACCGAGGACGCCGACGTGTCCAAGGAGCTGCTCAAGCACTACAAGAAGCTCGGCGTCAAGGTCATGACCGGCACGAAGGTCGAGAAGGCCGAGGACACCGGCTCCGGCGTCAAGGTCACTGTCTCCCCCGCGAAGGGTGGCGACAGTCAGGTACTCGAAGCCGACAAGATGCTCTCCGCGTTCGGCTTCAAGCCGCGCACCGAGGGCTACGGCCTCGAAGACCTCGGCGTCGAGCTCACCGACCGTGGTGCCATCGCGATCGACGGCCGCGGCCGCACGAACGTCGAGGGCGTCTACGCCATCGGTGACGTCACCGCCAAGCTCATGCTCGCCCACACGGCCGAGGCGATGGGCATCGTCGCCGCGGAGACGATCGCCGGCGCAGAGACCATGGAGATCAACTTCGACATGATCCCGCGCGCCACGTACTGCCAGCCGCAGGTGGCCTCGTTCGGCTACTCCGAGGCTCAGGCCAAGGAGAAGGGCTACGACGTCAAGACGGCAACGTTCCCCTTCACGGCCAACGGCAAGGCCATGGGCCTCGGCGAGGCCGTCGGCTTCGTCAAGGTGATCGCGGACGCCAAGCACAACGAACTGATCGGCGCCGCGATGATCGGCCCGGACGTCACGGAGCTTCTGCCGGTACTCAACCTGGCTCAGCAGTGGGACCTGACGGCCGACGAGGTGTCGCGCAACATCTTCGCGCACCCGACGCTCGGCGAGGCTGTCAAGGAAGCCGTTCACGGCATCGCGGGGCACATGATCAACCTCTGATCGCGCACCGCGCAGCGCTCCACGGGGCGGCACTCCATGACGGAGTGCCGCCCCGTTCTGCGTCGGCCCTCGGCCGCAGAAGGGCACAGATGGACGCACGGTCAACCGATCTTCACGCCACGGCGGGCGGCGCCACGCCCGCACGAGCGTCAGCAGGTGAATTCCAGGTGAACATCGCACGGTCGAACCTGTCGAATTGCCCGTCATCACGTGAAATTCTCGCGATGGGGGATGGACAAACGCCGTCACGGCCTCAGACTGGGAGACGTGGACCTTTCCCTCATCCTCCTCGGGCTCGTCGTCGTCACGGCCCTTGCCTTCGATTTCACCAACGGCTTCCACGACACCGGTAACGCGATGGCCACGTCCATCGCCACGGGTGCGCTGAAGCCGAAGGTGGCCGTCGCCCTTTCGGGCATCCTCAACCTCGTCGGAGCGTTCCTCTCCGTCGAGGTCGCGCTCACCGTCACGAACGCCGTCATCAAGATCCAGAGCAAGGACGGCTCACCCAAGCCGGAGTTCCTCGCCGATCACGGCCAGGCTTTGTTGCTCATCGTCCTCGCGGGCCTCGTCGGCGGCATCGTCTGGAACCTCCTCACGTGGCTCCTCGGCATCCCGAGCAGCTCGAGCCACGCCCTGTTCGGTGGCCTCATCGGCGCCGCGATCGCCGCCATCGGCTTCGGCGGCGTCAAGTGGGTCGGTGACGGTACGAAGCTCGACGGCGTGGTCGGCAAGGTCATCGCCCCGGCGCTCCTGTCGCCCGTCATCGCCGTCATCGTCGCGGCGATCGGCACGAAGTTGATCTACGCCATCACGAAGAAGGTTCAGCACAAGGAGGCAGAGCGCGGCTTCCGCTGGGGCCAGATCTTCAGCGCCTCGCTCGTCTCCCTGGCACACGGCACGAACGACGCCCAGAAGACGATGGGTGTCATCACCCTCGCCCTCATCGGCTACGGCTCCTGGACCGACACCGAGTCGGTCCCGTTCTGGGTCAAGCTGTCCTGTGCCCTGGCCATCGCGCTCGGCACCTACCTCGGTGGCTGGCGCATCATCCGCACCCTCGGCAAGGGTCTCGTCGAGATCGAGTCCCCCCAGGGCATGGCTGCCGAGTCTTCGAGTTCGGCCGTCATCCTCGTCTCGAGCCACATGGGCTTCGCGCTCTCCACGACGCACGTCGCCACCGGTTCCATCCTCGGTACCGGCATCGGCAAGCGCGGCGCCGAGGTGCGCTGGAGCGTGGCCGTTCGCATGGTCGCCGCCTGGCTCATCACGCTCCCGTCGGCCGCGCTCGTGGGTGCGCTCATGTGGTACGTCGGTGACCTCATCGGCGGCGTCGCCGGTGGCATCGTCATCTTCGCCATCCTGTGCGCCGCCTCGCTCTACATGTGGATGCGCTCGCGCAAGGCTCCGGTCGACCACAACAACGTCAACGACTCCTGGGAGCCCGAGGAGATCGCTGCGACGCACATCCCGCCGGTCGTCGACGAGACGAACTCGGACAAGCCCTCCACGTCCAAGGCAGGTACCCGATGAAGACGCTCTCCCTCGCGTTCAACAGTGCGTGGCACGTCCTGGCCGTCGGCATCGTGCTCGGCGCCGGCGTCCCCGCGCTCTTCGCCTTCGGAATCCGCGGCCTCGCGGCTTCGTCGGGCCAGATGACCGACGACTCCACGCGTCGTGCGTGGGGAAAGCCGGTCGCTGCGGTGTGCTTCCTTCTCGTGTGTGCTGCCATCGCGCTCGGTCTGACGATCATCGTCAGCTCCGGCTTCGACATGAAGGTCTCCTTCGAGCACATCTACCCGACGCTGGTCGAGAAGAAGTAAGAACGACGTGAACCCCGCACTCGAGCGCATCGTGGGGTGGCTGCGCCACAGCTACCCTGCCGGCGTTCCCGAGCGAGACTTTCAGCCGTTGCTCGCCCTCATGCGCCGCCGCCTCAGCGAGGACGAGGTCCACGAGCTCGGTGATCGTCTCGTGGCCGACGGACTCGTTCCGGCTGACCGCATCGATGTCGGCGTCGGCATCACGAAGGTGACGCAGGATCTGCCGGCACCCGATGAGATCGACCGGGTCGTCCACCACTTGGAAGCCTACGGCTTTCCCGTCAACGACGACTGGCGCTGAGGGGCCCGCCCTTCACGACATGACAGTGGGGCTGCACAACCGATCGGTTGTGCAGCCCCACTCTCGTGTGGTGGCGCGGCTGTTTCAGACCTCGAGCTCCTCAGCCGTGAACGCGAACGCGAGCCCTTCGATCCTGGCTCGGGTTTCACCGTCGCCGGCCAGGCGCTCCCCCACGCGGGTTGCGAGAGCCTGCAGCTCTTCCTGGGCCAGACCGGGAGTCAGCTGCAGACGCAGTCGAAGAACGCCCTCCCCGGCGTCCTCGAGCCGGCGGCCGAGAACCGCGTTCCCCTCGGGCACGAGCGCCGCATCGACGGCTTTGGCCACGAACGGGTCCTCGTGAGCGGGTAGCCACGCCTGCTGCTGCGCGAGCGCCCACAGCATGCTCGCGCGTACCACGACGCGGTGCGACGAGGCCATGTCGAGCAGGAGTACCTCACACTGCTCCGATATGGCTGCCTGAGCGGCGAACGCGGCGCGCACCGGTGAGGGCCGCGCTTTCGGGTCCCAGCGCGCGAGGTCTTCGAGGCTGGAGAAGACCGGGAGCCCCTTCGTTCCGTCCGGCGCGGTGAGCGTCACGACGGCCATGTCGGTGGACTTCTCCACCGCAAGGGTCCCGGATTCGTCGACCTCGGTGGGCGCGGCGACGATCGGCACGAGCAGACGCGACTCGGCCAGTGCGGCCACCCAGTCGCTCTCGTTCCCGCTCTCCAATGCTGCGACCAGGGCAGGGTCTGCGGCGCCGGTGTCGTCGTCGAAGCCGGTGCTCGTCACCTGGCGGCCGGTGAACGGAATGCCGGCGGTGTCGGCCGACTCCCCCGCAGGGTCGATGTTCGGGTTGTGTGCGCCGCTCATCACTCGGGGCGGCCGGCGGCGTCGAGCGCGTCGGCGAGCGTGATGGTGCCCTTGTAGAGCGCGGAACCGATGATGGCGCCTTCGACGCCGGAGGGCACGAGCTCGCGCAGTGCGCGCACGTCGTCGAGCGTCGTGACGCCGCCGGAGGCGACCACCGGACGGTCCGTGCGGGCGCAGACCTCGGACAGGAGCTGCGTGTTCGGGCCGGCGAGCATGCCGTCCTTCGCGACGTCGGTGACGACGTAGCGGGCACAGCCCTCGCTGTCGAGACGCGCCAGCGTCTCCCACAGGTCACCGCCCTCGCGGGTCCAACCGCGCGCCGCGAGCGTCGTACCGCGCACGTCGAGACCGACGGCGATGCGGTCGCCGTGTTCGGCGATGGCGGCAGCCGTCCACTCGGGGTTCTCGAGGGCAGCCGTGCCGAGGTTCACGCGGCGACAGCCCGTGGCGAGCGCTGCCTCGAGCGACTCCGCGTCGCGGATGCCGCCGCTCATCTCCACCTTGATGTCGAGCTCACCGACGATGCGCGCGAGGAGTTCACGGTTCGTCCCGCGTCCGAACGCAGCGTCGAGGTCGACGAGGTGGAGCCACTCGGCACCGGCCCCCTGCCAAGCCTTTGCAGCGGCGATCGGGTCACCGAACTGGCCGCCGGTGCCGGAGACGCCCTGGACGAGCTGGACGGCCTGGCCCTCCGAGACGTCGACGGCGGGCAGGAGTTCGAGGCGGGGGCTGGTCGACATGACGAACCTTTCGGTCGATTACAGGCTGCGAAGCCAGTTGGTCAGCAGGTGAGCGCCGGCGTCGCCGGACTTCTCGGGGTGGAACTGAGTCGCGGCGAGAACCCCGTCTTCGATGGCGGCCACGAAGCGTTCGCCGTGCGCGGCGTAGGTCGCCTCTCGGCCCTCGCCGAGCTGAGCCGAGGCAGCGAAGGAGTGGACGAAGTAGAAGCGCTCCCCCTCGATGCCCGCGAAGAGCGTCGTCGTGACCGGCGGCTCGACGCGCGACCATCCCATGTGCGGGACGACGGGGGCCGCGAGACGCTCGACCTGACCGGGCCATCGCCCGAGGCCGGGCTGCGGGGACG
This sequence comes from Dermacoccus sp. 147Ba, assembly GCF_004151355.1. Taxonomy (NCBI): domain Bacteria; kingdom Bacillati; phylum Actinomycetota; class Actinomycetes; order Micrococcales; family Dermacoccaceae; genus Dermacoccus; species Dermacoccus sp. 147Ba. Next base: position 204,969 of record NZ_SEHL01000006.1, on the reverse strand, counting down.
TGGAGGGTTCGCTCGAGCCGTCGAACATCACCTGCATGCCGACACAGACGCCGAGCACCGGCGCACCGGCCGCGAGACGATCGTCAATGAGTCGGCGCCCGCCGGCCGCCTCCAAACCCGCCATGCAGGCGTGGAAGTTGCCCACACCGGGCACGAACAGGCCGTCGGCTGCCGCGACGAGCTTCGGGTCGGCCGTCAGTTCGACGTTCGCTCCGATCCGTTCGAGCATGCGCACGGCAGAGCGGATGTTGCCGCTGCCGTAGTCGAGGACGACGACGCGCTTCATGACTTCTCCCCCGCGTTGACGCGGCCTTCGATCTCGGCGCGCTCCTCGCGCTCGTCCGTGACGTGCTTGTCGAAGCGGCGAACGGCCTTCGCGGTGGGCTCGACGAGGACGGCGTCGATCTTCGCCGTTCGCGCGAGGCCGAGCAGGTGCCCGGCGTTCACGCCAAGCGCAGCCATGATGCCGCGCAGAAGGTCGGCCGGTGCTGCGTCCGGCTGGGCCAGCACACGCCCGAGCGCTTCGGGGTGGGCGTCGTGACCGGCCGAGAGCAGGTCGCCGAGGGAGGCCTGCGGCAAGGCTGCCCGCACGGGGCCGATGCCCTGCTGCACGACAAACCACCGCGGCAGTGAACGCCACGCGCGCGGCTGGACGACGGTGATGGCCTGCTTCTCGGTGGGGATGAAGGCGAGCGACGGACGCAGCGCCATCGGCACCGGGCGCGCCGCGATCATCTGCGCAGGGTCGTCGTACGGAGCCTGTGCGTGTCCAGGTCCGGCCGGGACGACAGCGCACCACGGCCCGTCGATGTCGATGACGTAGGCAGGAACCGTGCCTCGCTCGACCCACGAGGTGACGCGCGAGACCTCACCGCGCACGACGACGACGGCGTCGACGGCTGCGGTGAAGCCGGTGTTCTGGGCGACCTTGGGCATCAGATCACAGAGCGCCCTTCGCGCTCGGGATGCCCTGAACGCGCGGATCCTTGGCGACGGCCGCACGCAGTGCACGGGCGATGGCCTTGAACTGGGCCTCGACGATGTGGTGAGGGTCGCGCCCGGAGATGACGTTGACGTGCAGCGCGATGCCCGCGTTGTAACCGAGCGACTCGATGACGTGCTGCGTGAGCGAACCGATGTAGTTGCCACCGATGACGGCGTAAATCTGCCCCTCGGGCTCACCGGTGTGCACGACGTAGGGGCGCCCCGCGACGTCGACGACGGCCTGGACGAGCGCCTCGTCCAGCGGCACCATGGCGTCGCCGAACCGGGAGATGCCCGCCTTGTCGCCGAGCGCTTCGCGCAGGGCCTGACCCAACACGATGGCGGTGTCCTCCACCGTGTGGTGTGCGTCGACGTCGAGGTCGCCCGTGGCGCGGATACGCAGATCGATGAGGCTGTGCTTGCTCAGCGAGTCGAGCATGTGGTCGTAGAAGCGCACGCCTGTGCGTACGTCGGACGTGCCGGTGCCGTCGAGGTCGAGCCACAGGCGGATGCTCGCCTCCTTCGTCGTGCGCTCGATGAAGGCGGTGCGGTGGTCTGCAGGGACCTCGGGTACGTCGAACCCGTCGGCGGTCACGTTCTGGTCGTTCATGTCATCCCTTGTGGGTCGGAGCGAGGTCGGTGAGGGCGGCGAGCACGGCGTCGGTCTCGCGCGGCGTGCCGGCCGTGATGCGCAGGTGATGGGAGATGCCGACGTCACGCACGAGGATGCCGCGATCGAGCAGCGCCTGCCAGGTCTGCTTCTCGTCGGCGAAGCCGCCCACGAGGACGAAGTTGGCGTCGCTCGGCGTGGGGGTGAAACCCAGCTCGGTGCACGTCGCCACGATGCGGTCGCGTTCGTGCTTGATCGCGTCCACCATGCCCAGCATCTCGTCGGCGTGGTCGAGCGCGGCGAGCGCGACGGCCTGCGTCACCGACGACAGGTGGTAGGGCAGGCGCACGAGACGCATCGCGTCGCAGAACTCCTGCGAGGCGGCGAGGTAGCCGACGCGGGCGCCGGCGAACGAGAAGGCCTTGCTCATCGTGCGGCTGACGACGAGGCGCGGGCGGCCGTCGAGGAGCTCGACAGCGCTGGCCGTTCCGGGGCGCGCGAACTCGACGTAGGCCTCGTCGACGATGACAACGGCGTGGTCGGTGGCATCGTAGATCGCCTCGACGACGTCGTTCGTCACGGCGGTGCCCGTCGGGTTGTTCGGCGTGCAGACGAACACGACGTTCGGCTGGTGCTCACGCACCTGCTCGACGGCGAGGTCGGCGTCGAGGTCGTAGACACCCTCGTGGCGATCGCGCAGACCGTCGATCCACGTCGTTCCCGCGCCACGGCTGATGATGGGGTGCATCGAGTAGCTCGGCGTGAAACCGAGCGCCGTGCGCCCCGGGCCCCCGAAGGCCTGCACGATGTGGCTGAGCACCTCGTTGGAGCCGTTCGCGGCCCAGATCTGCTCGATCGGAAGGCGAACACCGGTGACGCGTGCCAGGTACTCGGCGAGGGCGGCACGCAGCTCGGTGAACTCGCGGTCCGGGTAGCGGTTGAGCCCGCCGGCGGCCTTCTCGACACGCTCGACGATGCTCGCGACAACGCTCTCGGGTACGTCGTAGGACGACTCGTTCGTGTTGAGCGCGACGGGCACGTCGAGCTGCGGAGCGCCGTACGGGCTCTTCCCCTGCAGTTCGGGGCGCAGCAGCGATTCGAGGGACTGCTCGCTCATGCGCGCCCTTCCTCGTCCTGCTCGAAGCGCGCCGTGACGGCCTCGCCGTGGGCCGGAAGGTCCTCGGCGTTCGCCAGGGTGACGACGACGTCGGCGACCTCGGCGAGGGCGTCACGCGAGTACTCGACGATGTGGACGCCCGTGAGGAACGACTGCACCGACAGACCGCTCGAGTGGCAGGCACAGCCGCCCGTGGGCAGCACGTGGTTGGAGCCGGCGGCGTAGTCGCCGAGGCTCACCGGCGAGTAGGTGCCGACGAAGATGGCACCGGCGTTGCGCACCCGCATCGCGTCCTCGCGGCTGTTCGCCGTGTGGATCTCGAGGTGCTCAGCGCCGTAGGCGTCGACGACGCGCAGACCGGCTGTCACGTCGTCGACGAGGACGATGGCCGACTGCGGACCGCCGAGGGCCGTGGTCACGCGCTCGGTGTGCTTCGTCGCGGCGACGCGGCGCTCGAGAGCAGCCTCGACGTCACTCGCCAGACGCTCGGAGTCGGTGACGAGAACCGACGCAGCGAGGTTGTCGTGTTCGGCCTGGCTGATGAGGTCGGCGGCCACGTGGTCGGCGTCGGCCGTGTCGTCGGCGAGGACGGCGATCTCGGTGGGGCCGGCCTCGGCGTCGATGCCGATGAGCCCCTTGAGCAGACGCTTGGCAGCCGCGACGTAGATGTTGCCCGGACCGGTGACGAGGTTGACGGGCTCACACACGGTGGCGCCGTCCTTCTCGCGCGCGCCGTAGGCGAACATCGCGACGGCCTGCGCACCACCGACGGCGTAGACCTCGTCGACGCCGAGCAACGAGCACGCGGCGAGGATGGTGGGGTGCGGGTAGCCGACGAAGTCGCCCGTGTTGTGCTCCTGGGGCGGGCTCGCAACGGCGATGGAACCGACGTTCGCCACCTGCGCGGGCACGACGTTCATGACGACGGAACTCGGGTAGACCGCCAGTCCGCCGGGCACGTAGAGGCCCACCCGCTCGACCGGGATCCAGCGTTCTGTGACGGTGCCGCCCTCGGAGACGGTCGTCGTGACGTCGGTTCGGGCCTGGTCGGCGTGGACGATGCGCACGCGGCGAATCGCCTCGACGAGGGCGCCACGCACCGCCGGGTCGAGCTGTTCCTCGGCGGCCTTCAGGACCTCCGCGGGTACGCGAAGGTGCGTGGGACGCACACGGTCGAAGCGCTCCCCCAGCTCCCGCAGGGCGTCGGCGCCGTCATGGCGCACCTGCTCACAGATCGGTCGCACCACCTCGAGTGCGGCCTCGATGTCGAACTGGGCGCGCGGCAGCGCATCGCGCAGGCCACGAGCGTCCAGGGCGCTGAGCGCTGAACCACGAAGATCACGGCGAGAAATCACCCGTCCAGTCTAGGCGGGCGGCGAAAGTGCCCTCGCGCACGTCTCACGTGCCAGAAACTCAGCGGCGGAAGCTCGGGCCCCGCCTGGTCTCCTCGGACTCGCCGTAGAAGACACGATCGACGACGAGGCGCGCACGGCGTGCGAGCTTGCGGTACTCCTCACCGAGTTCACGCCCGTCCCCGCGCGGCATGCCGAGGAGCGTGGCGATGCCCTCGCTGTCACGCAGGTCCGAAGGCAACGACTCGACGGGGCGACCCCGCCACAGCACCGACGCATTGCGCACGCGCGAGGCCATGATCCACGCCTCGGCGAGCACCTCGGCGTCGTGCTCGTCGAGCAGGTCGAGTTCGGCCAGCGCCCGGAGGGTGGAGACGGTGCTCGTCCCGCGCAGTTCCTCGTGGTCGTGGGCGTGCTCGAGCTGGTAGAGCTGCACGCACCATTCGACGTCGGAGAGTCCGCCGCGGCCCAGCTTGAAGTGGGTGCGAGGGTCGGCTCCGCGCGGGATGCGCTCGGCCTCCATGCGCGCCTTGAGCGTCCGGATCTGACGGATCGACTTCTCCGAGATACCGCCCTCGGGCCAGCGAAGCGGATCGATGAGGGCCTCGAAGTCACGCCCGAGGGAGGGATCACCGACGACGAAGGCGGCGCGCAGCAGCGCCTGGGCCTCCCAACCCTCCGACCAGCGTTCGTAGTAGCTCGCGTACGAATCGATGGAGCGCACGAGCGGCCCGCTCTTGCCTTCAGGGCGCAGGTCGGCGTCGATCTCGAGCTTCGGGTCCGAGCCGGGCAGGTGCACGAGGCGACGCAACTGCGTGACGACGGCGAGCGCCTGGTCCTGGGCAGCCGAGGCGTCAGCTCCCTCGCGCGGGCGGTGGACGAAGATGACGTCGGCGTCCGAGCTGTAGCCGAGTTCGCCTCCGCCGTAACGGCCCATGCCGATGACGGCGATGTCGGTGATCTGTTCCTTCTCGCTGCCGAGCACCTCGCGCCAGGCGAGGTCGAGGCCGACCTGGAGCGTGGCGGACATGATGTCGGTGAGTGCGCCCGAGACGCCGTCGAGGTCGATCTCGTGGAGCACGTCGGCGATGGCCACGCGAGTGAGTTCGTTGCGGCGCACCGAGCGCGCCGCGAGCATCGCCTTCTCGACGTCCTGCTGGCGGCTGACGACAGACGCCATCGTCGAGGCGATGGCCGTGCGTGAGCGCGGTACGCGGCGAGAGGACTCCGCGAACAGTTTGACGCTCTCGGGTGCGCGTTCGAGAAGGTCGGCCACGTAGCGCGAGCGCGAGAGCACCTCGGCGAACAGTTCGGCGGTGCTGCCCTCGCGCAGGGTGTTGAGGTACCAGTGCGACGTGCCCAGCTCGTCACTGATGCGCCGGTAGGCCAGAAGTCCCGCGTCGGGAGTCGGGCCGTCGGCGAGCCACTGCAGGATGACCGGCATGAGGGTGCGCTGGATCTGCGCGCGACGCGTGAGGCCCGCGGTGAGCGCTTCGAGGTGACGCAGAGCGCCCGCCGGATCCGCGTACCCGAGCGCCGAGAGGCGGTCGCGAGCGCCTTCGTCGGACAGGCGCGCATCGTCGTCGTCCAGGCGCGCGACGGCCGAGAGAAGAGGCCTGTAGAAGAGCTTCTCGTGCAGGCGGCGCACGGAACGCGACAGATCGCGCCAGTGGCGCGTCACCGATTCGGCGGGGTCGCTCGTGAAGCCCACGGCGCGACCGAGACGACGCAGGTCGGCGTCGTTCGTCGGCATGAGGTGCGTGCGGCGCATCTTGCTCAGCTGGATGCGGTGTTCGAGCACGCGCAACTGGCGATAGGACGTGTCGAGCGCCGAGGCATCCGTGCGCCCGACATAGCCCCACGAACTCAAGGTCATGAGAGCGTCGAGCGTCGAGCGTGCGCGCACCCGATCGTCGGTGCGTCCGTGCACGAGCTGGAGCAGCTGCACGGAGAACTCGATGTCGCGCAGACCACCCTGGCCGAGCTTGATCTGTCGCTCCTGCTCGTGCGAGGGAACGTGCGCCTCGACGCGTCGACGCATCGCCTGGGCGTCCTCGACGAAGTTCTCCCGCTTGCTCGCCTGCCACACCATCGGGCGGATGAGCTCGGTGTACGCCTCGCCGAGGGCCACGTCGCCCGCGACAGGCCGTGCTTTGAGCAGCGCCTGGAACTCCCAGCCCTTGGCCCAGCGCTCGTAGTACGCCTTGTGGCTCTCGAGGGTGCGCACGAGCGGACCCTGCTTGCCTTCGGGGCGCAGTGCCGCGTCGACCTGCCACAGCGAACCCTCACCGGTGCTTGCGGAACAGGCGCGCATCATCTCGGTGGCGAGTTCGGTGGCCACCCGCAGTGCCACGTCCTCGTCAGCACCCTCGGCTGGTTCGGCGACGAAGACAACGTCGACGTCGGAGATGTAGTTGAGCTCGCGACCGCCGGTCTTGCCCATGCCGATGACGGCCAGACGCGCCTGATCGGCCCCGTCGATCCTCGTCGTGGCGATGTGCAGACCCGCCTCGAGGGCAGCGCCCGCAAGGTCCGCGAGCGAGGCCGCCGTGGCCGGCAGGACGTTGACCGCGATCTCGGTGACGTCGAGCGCCGCGATCTGCACGAGCTGACGGCGGTAGGCGACGCGCAGGGCGTCGTAGGCCGTGACCTTCTCGTCCCGACCGTTGATCTCCGCGATGAGCAGACGGGCCAGCGTGTCCTGATCCCGCCGCTGTGCGGCGACGACGTCACGCCACTGGTCGGGCTTGGCGACGAGGTGGTCACCCAGCGCGCTCGACGCACCCATGACGCCGAGAAGGCGTGCGCGGGCCTCGGTGTCACTCAACGCGTCGGCGAGCGCCTCACGCTCACCGTCGTCGAGGACCTCCCGCAGGCGAGCCAGGAGGAGCAACGCCTGATCCGGGTCGGCTACCGCCGTGACCGTGGCCAACAGCGAGCCCTGATCGAGCAGGTCCGACACCTCCGCGGCAAGGCTCTGGGCGCGCGTCGTGTCGAGGAATCCGGCGCGCCGCCAGGGCGACGAGCCTGCTCGGGCGGCGTTGGCGTTCACAGCCGACGCAGGTCCTGCTTGATCTCGAACTCCGTGACCTGGTCGCGGTAGGCGGCCCACTCGGCGCGCTTGTTGCGCAGCACGAAGTCGAAGACGTGTTCACCGAGCACCTCGGCGACGAAGTCGCTCTCCTCCATCGTGCGGATCGCTTCGTCGAGCGAGGCCGGCAGAGGCTCGATGCCCATGGCGTGACGCTCACGCTCGGTGAGGTTCCACACGTCGTCCTCGGCCTCGGGCGGCAGGTCGAGCTCGTCCTCGATGCCCTTGAGCCCGGCGCCGAGGAGAACCGAGTACGCGAGGTAGGGGTTGGCTGCGGCGTCGAGCGAACGCACCTCGACGCGGGTGCTCTGCCCCTTCGACGGCTTGTACATGGGCACGCGCACCATGGCGCTGCGGTTGTTGTGCCCCCAGCAGATGTGCGCGGGCGCCTCGGCGCCGCCCCACAGGCGCTTGTAGCTGTTGACGTACTGGTTCGTGATGGCGGTGAACTCCGGCGCGTAGCGCAGCAGTCCCGCGATGAAGTGACGGCCGGTGCGCGAGAGCTGGTAGGGCGCTCCCGGCTCGTGGAAGGCGTTCGTGTCTCCCTCGAAGAGCGAGAGGTGGGTGTGCATGCCGCTACCGGGCTCCCCCGCCATCGGCTTGGCCATGAAGCTCGCGAAGTAGCCCTGTTCGAGAGCGACCTCCTTGACGACGGCCTTGAACGTCTGGATGTTGTCGGCCATCGAGAGGGCGTCGGCGTAGCGCAGGTCGATCTCGTTCTGGCCGGGCCCGCCCTCGTGGTGGCTGAACTCGACGGAGATGCCCATGTTCTCGAGCATCGTGATGGCCGCGCGACGGAAGTCGTGGGCCGTGCCGTGCGGCACGTGGTCGAAGAAGCCCGCCGAGTCGACCGGCACCGGGCGACCGCGACGCAGTTCTTTCTCGAAGAGATAGAACTCGATCTCGGGGTGGGTGTAGAAGGTGAAGCCGAGGTCACCGGCCTTCGTCAGCGCTCGGCGCAGGACGTCACGCGGATCGGCCAGGCTCGGGCTGCCGTTCGGCAGGAGGATGTCGGCGAACATCCGGGCCGTACCGGGGTTCTCACCGCGCCACGGGAGCACCTGGAACGTCGAGGCGTCGGGGCGAAGGAGCATGTCGGCCTCGTAGACGCGGGCGAACCCGTCGATCGACGAGCCGTCGAAGCCGATGCCCTCGGAGAACGCGCCTTCCAGTTCAGCGGGCGCGACGGCCACCGACTTGAGGGTGCCGAGCACATCCGTGAACCACAGACGGACGAATCGGATGTCACGTTCTTCGATCGTGCGCAGCACGAACTCCTGCTGTCGGTTCATGGAACTCATCCTGCCTCACTCGGCCCGCGAACGCGGAGCGGCCCCGGGGAGACTCCCCGGGGCCGCTCACATGCCGGACTCAGTTCACTTGGAGTACTTCACGTGGATGTTCATCCGGTCCTTCGTCTCACCCGAGACCGTCAGCGTGACACCGCTGCCCGCCGTCAGGGTCGAACCCGTCGGGTTGGACGCGTCGTAGTAGTTCGTCGCCTTGCGGTCGTCGAACGTCTCGACACCGCGCTGGCCGGCCCACGTGGTGGGCACGTCGTTGCGGTGCAGCGTGAGCGACGGCGTCTTCTGACGCGAGAACGGCGCGTCCCACGGCTGCAGCTTGTTCGAGACGTTCGTCCCGTCGGACCACTTCATCGCCTTGGCGTGGCTGTCGACCGGGAGGACGAGGCCGTGGCCGGGGTGCGTGGAGACGTTGTTGTCCTCGTACTCGTTGTCGACGTACCAGACGAGCATGCCCGTCTGGAACGCGAAGTGCTCGACGAGGTTCGGCTGCGTCGTGAGGAACCCGAAGTTGTACGGCCCCGTCTTGAGGTAGCGGTCGTAGCCGTTGTACTGACGGTTCTCCGCCATGTAGTAATGGCTCTTCTTCTCGCTCGTCGAACCGCTCGTGCGCGAGAAGCCCTTGGCAACCCAGCCGTTGTCGCCGGACTCGACGTCGTCCGACAGCAGCGTGGCGCCGTCGGCGACCACCTTGATGTCGTCGAGGAACGGGCCGGCCATGTGGACGCCACCGTCGGTCTGGTAGCGGAAACGGAAGTCGATCTTCTTACCCGCGTAAGCCGACAGGTCGAAGGACAGCTGCGACCAGTTCTTGTTCTCACCGGTCACCTCCTTGCCGACCTGCGTCCACGTCGAGCCGCCGTCGGTGCTGACCTCGCCGTAGAGGAAGTCGTAGCCCTCCTCGATCTCGTACCAGGCACCGGTGGTGAGGGTGGCCGACTTCTTGCCCGTGAGGTCGATCGAGCGGGTCAACGTCGAGTTGAGGTTGTCGGCGCTGCCGCCCCACCACTCGCTCTTGCCGGACTGCGGCGTGTTGTACGTCGTCGTGATCGTCTTGTCGGGAAGGCCGACGACGACCGCCTGCGGAAGCTTGGCCGAGTCACGATCACTCGGGCCGACAGCGACCTTCTGGCTCTTGCCGTACGGGACGCTCGTCGCGTCGAGCCAGCCGAGCTGCAGCTTCTCCCACGGGCCCATGTAGCCGGGGCGGGAGCCGATGTCGGTCTTGCCGTCGCCCAGCCACGAACCGGCGCTCATGAGCGACCAGTAGGAGACGTCGTTCTGCGCGCGGTTGGTCGTGTCGTAGAGGTCCGGCAGGCCCAGGTCGTGGCCGAACTCGTGGGTGAACACGCCGAGGCCACCGTTCTCCGGCTCGGTGGTGTAGTCACCGATCCACAGCCCCGTGTTACCCAGGGGCACACCGCCGAGCTTGTTCTCCGCGGGGCCGGTCTTGCCTGCGTTGTTCGAGTAGGCGTACCAGCGGTGCGACCAGATGGCGTCCTCGCCCTGTGCGCCGCCGCCTGCCTCCTCGCCCTCACCGGCGTGGATGGCCTGGAAGTGGTCGATGTAGCCGTCCGGCTCGTCGAAGTTGCCGTCGCCGTCGTAGTCGTAGCGGTCCCACTTGTCGTAGTCGGCGAGGTAGGCCTTGATCTGGGCGTCGGTCTTGCCGGCCTTCTTCTGCGCCTCGACCCACGCCGTGGCACTGTCGCGGATGAACGACCAGGAGCCTTCGGCCTCGCTCGTGCCATCACCCTCGACCGGGTTGTGGCCGTAGCGCGCCTCGTTGAAGGGCACCTTGACCCAGTCGCTCACGTCACCCTTGACCGCGAAACGGCCGTTGGACTGCTTGGCGTAGAAGTCCTTGAAGGACTCGCCCACGCCGAACATCATGTCGAGGTAGTGGGAGCGGTTGAAATCGGCCTTCCACAGCGTCGTGTTGTCGTCCGTGGCACCGCCGTCGAGCTTCTCGTCCGGCTGTGCGATCTGGTTGTGCAGCGGGCCGGCGGCGCCGCCCGCGGCAGGCTTCGTCTGGTCACCGAACTCGACGAGGAAGCTCAGGATGCTGGCCTCACGGTTGACGTCGTACTGGACGTAGCGCTCCTTCTTACCCTTCTGGCCCTTGCCCTTGCCGTGTTCGTTGCCCTTGAGGGCGATGACGCGCTTGCCGTTGACCGTCTTCGTCGTCGCCTCGCCCTTGAGCAGGGCGTCGACGGCAGCCTTGCGCAGTTCGTTCTGCTGCTCGGCGAGGGGGTTCGGACGGTTGTCGGAGCGAGCCTGGCGCTGGTTGGCGTCGCCCTGAGGCGGCGACTCGGCCGAGACGGCGCTCGGCGCCACGACGAGCCCGAAGACCGTCATGGCGCCGATGACTGTGGATGCGATACGTCGCTGTGTCATGTGTTCTCCATGGTGTTCCACACGCGGCTGCGCCCGACGCGCAACCACGGAAAACCTACCCAGGTTTCACTCAGATTCTCGTGCTCGACGTGGCAACGGTTTGGTAACGCCTCGTTCGGGTCCCGTTCTCTCCCAGTCCAGTTCAGCCCGTCCCACCGAACCCCACCAGAACAAAATTACGCACCCTCGAGACTCGTTTTTCGGCCCCCGCACGGGCGCCCACGACGGTGCACGCCTCCCCTTCCCGCCCGGCGTGACTACCCTTGGGCCATGACTGAAGAGGCAGCCCCCTACCGCACGCCGGAGCGCAAACGTGTGCGCACGGTGACCCTGCAGCAGATGAAGGAGCGCGGCGAGCGCTTCACGATGCTGACGTCCTACGACATGTACACCGCCGAGATCTTCGACGAAGCGGGCATCGAGACCCTCCTCATCGGCGACTCGGCCGGAAACAACGTCTACGGCTACGAGACGACGCTGCCCATCACGCTCGACGAGATGATCCCGCTCGTGCGCGCCGTCGCCGGCGCCGCCAAGCATGCCCTCGTCGTCGCCGACCTGCCGTTCGGCAGCTACCAGGAATCGCCTGCCCAGGCCTTCGCGAGCGCCGCTCGCCTCATGAAGGAGGGACGCGCGCACGCGGTCAAGCTCGAGGGCGGCGCCCACATGGCCCCCACCGTCGAGCACCTGGCGAAGAACGGTATTCCGGTCGTGGCGCACATCGGATTCACTCCGCAAAGCGAGCACGCTCTCGGCGGTTACCGCGTGCAGGGTCGCGGTGACGCTGCCGCACGACTCGTAGAGGAGGCCAAGACCCTCGAGCGGGCGGGCGCGTTCTGCGTCCTCATGGAGATGGTGCCCGCCCCGGCGGCCAAAGCCGTGACGGAGGCGCTTCGGGTCCCGACGATCGGCATCGGCGCGGGCCCGGACTGCGACGGGCAGGTGCTCGTGTGGCAGGACTTCGCCGGTTTGCGCGACGGTCGCTACCCGCGCTTTGCCAAGAAGTTCGCCGATGTCCGCACCGTTTTGCTCGACGCCGCTCGCGCCTACCATGAGGACGTCTCCTCGGGTGCTTTTCCCGCCACTGAGCACAGTTTCGAGAACTGAATTCCGCACCACGGCGCCACTCACCTCGTGAGGTGAGTGGCGCCGTGTTCTGCCACTGCGTGTCGCGTCCCCGACCTACCGGCCGTCACGAACCGCGGGTCGCGCTCTCGGTGTCGTCCTGCGGCCGGCCGTGCGGCCCCCACCCTTCGCGCACGAGGCGCGCCGGCCAGTACGCAAGTACCCCCGCAGCCGCCAAGCCGAGAAGTGCGTTGACGGCCACCGCCGGCGCCAGGCCCACGAGGGCCGTCACACCCGAGAGCGTGAGCGGTCCGAGCGTGTTGCCGGTGTCGCTCAGTTGGCGCCAGATGCCGAGGAACGCCGCGCGCCCGACATCCGGTGAAAAGTCGGCCCCCAGCGTCATGACGAGGCCCGAGCCGATTCCGTTGCCGAACCCGAGGACGCAGCTGACCGCGAGCACTGTCGCGGCCGTGTGGGTGAACGGCATGACAGCAAGTGCCGCGGCCATGAGCAGCATCGACGGCACGGCCACCGCACGCCGTCCGCGTAGGTCCATGACGCGTCCGGCCGGATAGAACACGAGCATGTCGATGCCGGCCGAGATGGCGTAGACGAGGCTCGTCGTCTGCTCGTCGAGGCCGACGTGCGCCGACCACAGCGGGATGACGACCTGGCGCGAGCCACGCACCGCCTGCACGAGCAGGACCCCGAGCCCGACCGTTGCGAAAACCGGCAGGTGGGTGCGCAGCACGTCTCGCGGCGTGACGCGCGCCGGAGTGGCGCCGCCGGCATCAAGAGCACCGGGTAGGTCCTCCATGCGGGTGGCACACCATCCCGCGAGGAGGAGGCAGGCGATGGCCAGAATCCACGCGGCCGGCACCCCGAGAATGCCGATGAGCGCGGCTCCGATGAGGGGGCCGATGAAGAAGCCGATGCGCATGACGCCGCCGAGGAGCGACAGGGCTCGCGCGCGGTGGGTGATCGGTACGGCTTCGGTGAGGTACTTCTGGCGTGCGAGGAGAAAGACCGCCGATGCCATGCCGATGACGAAGACGCCGGCGATGAGGCTCACGAGACTCGGCAGCATGGCGAGGACGCATCCGAGGGCCGCCACCAGACCGGCGAACACGAGGGCTCGGCGCTCCCCGAAGCGATCGGTGAGCCCGGAAGCGGGGATGTTCGACACGAAGGAGCCCAGCCCGAAGAGCATCGCGATGAAGGCTGCGAGCGCCACGCCCGCTCCCCTGCTCGTGGCTTCGGCCGGAATGATCGGCAGCAGTGCCCCCTCGGCCGCTCCGAACAACAGCGACGGGCCGTAGGCGGGTACAGCAAGGCGGCGCAGATCGAATCCGAGTTCCGCGCTCATCTCGCCTCCTCCCGCAAAGCGCCGACGACCCGTCGAGCATCGTACTTCGATGACCTATTTATCCCGCGTGCACCCTCGCCCACGCGCAACGGCACCCACCGGACGCGGTGGGTGCCGTTGCGGTTCGCGATGGGGCGGGTCAGTTGTCGCCCTCGAACTCGCGGTCTTCCTCGTCCCACTTCTCACTCTTGGCGTGGGCCGTGTCGAGAGCGTTGCGAGCCTCCGCCTCGGTGGCGTACGGGCCGAGCAGGTAGGACTTCGAGTTCGTCTCGCCGCCCTGCTCAACGGAGTTCGTGTCGACGTTGTACCAGTAGGCCATGCGGCTCACCTCCACTGGCGCGTGCGCGCCTCGTTGGCTCGTCGAGTCGCGTGTGACCCGACCTCTAGACTCACCCTATGACGAGTACGCGCGCGAAGATCACCCCTGGACACATCGGCCCGAAGCGCTCCGTCCCCTCATCCATCGCGCGCCCCGAGTACGTCGGGCGCAGCGAGGCCCGCGAAGGTCACGAGCGTTACGTCAAGGACGCGGAGACGATCGAGCGCATCCGCGTGGCCGGACGCATCGCCGCCGGCGCCATGGAGGAGGCCGGCAAGGCCGTCGCCCCCGGTGTCACGACCGACGAACTCGACCGCATCGCCCACGAGTACATGTGCGATCACGGCGCCTACCCCTCGACCCTCGACTACCTCGGATTCCCCAAGTCGTTGTGCACGAGCGTCAACGAGGTCATCTGCCACGGCATCCCCGACTCCACGGTTCTGGAGGACGGAGATCTCGTGAAGCTCGACGTCACGGCCTACAAGGACGGCGTACACGGCGACAACTGCGCCACCTACCTCTGCGGCGACGTCGACGAGGAATCACGGCTGCTCACCGAGCGCACGAAGGAGGCCATGATGCGCGGCATCAAGGCCGCCAAGCCGGGGCGCCAGGTCAACATCATCGGTCGCGTCATCGAGCAGTACGCCAAGCGCTTCGGGTACGGCGTCGTGCGCGACTACACCGGCCACGGCATCGGCACCGAGTTCCACAACGGGCTCATCATTCCGCACTACGACGCGGCACCTCACCACGACGACGTCATCGAGGTGGGCATGGTGTTCACCGTCGAGCCGATGCTCAACCTGGGCTCCGGCGACGCCGCAGCAGTGTGGAGCGACGGGTGGACCGTCGTGAGCCGTGACGGCTCCCGCTCCGCACAGTTCGAGAACACCGTCGTCATCACCGAGGACGGCTACGAGATCCTCACGAGCACCGAGGCCTGACGCTCGTTCCCGACGGCGCGCGGGTTGCAGCGTCCCGGTGAACCGGCACTAGTCTGACCGGAATACTTCATCGACCCCCGCGAGCCCGCACCGGGCCGCGACGAGGAGAGAGCATGACGAAGAAGTCCTACCCCCTGGGCATCGACGTGGGCGGTACCGGCATCAAAGGCGCTCCCGTCGACCTCGACACGGGCGAGTTCGTCGCCGACCGCCTCCGGATCGACACCCCCGAAGGCGCTACGCCCGGTGCCGTCGCAGATGTCATCGCCGAGATCGTCGAGCACTTCTCCGACCTCGTCGGTGACGAACCGATCGGGGTGACGATCCCGGGCGTCGTCCAGCACGGCGTCGTGCGCACGGCGGCGAACATCGACCCGGCGTGGATCGACACGAACGCCGAAGAGCTCATCGCGGCGCGCCTCGGCCGCCGCGTCACCGTCGTCAACGACGCGGATGCCGCGGGTTACGCGGAGATCCACTACGGGGCGGCCAAGGATCGTGACGGGCTCGTCGTCGTGACGACGCTCGGCACCGGTATCGGTTCGGCCGTCATCAACGACGGGCAGTTGGTGCCCAACTCCGAGTTCGGTCACCTCGAGATCGACGGCAAGGACGCCGAGAAGAAGGCTGCGCACTCGGCGAAGGAGCGCGAGGAGCTCAGCTACGAGAAGTGGGCCAAGCGCCTCACGAAGTACTACACGACGCTCGAGAACCTTCTGTGGCCCGACCTCCTCGTCGTCGGTGGCGGGGTGTCGAAGAAGGCGGACAAGTTCCTGCCCCTGCTCGAGATCCGCACGGAGATCGTGCCCGCGAGGCTGCAGAACGCCGCGGGCATCGTCGGCGCCGCGCGTCTCGCGCACGAGGCGCACACCAACTGACCGCTGCGCCCTCGCGGGCGTGACATGACAGAAGGCCGGATTCCCGATCATTTCGGGATTCCGGCCTTCTCGTCCGTTCGGCGTGCGTGGCCGGGGTGCGGCCCGCATCGATGACGTCACCTCGTGAGTTCTGCCACCGTGCCCGCTTCGACTGCCGGGGTGGTGGCCCGCGAAGCTCGTTGAGAAGTACTCAACACCACACAGCGCAGGGTGCGCAACAACCTCATTCTTGATTGATCATTCTGTTCAAAGCGGACGGGTATGCTCTGGTCATACCGCCCATCATGATCAGGGAGACGCACATGGAACCGGCCAAGGACGCTCGCGAGCAGCACCCCGACGTCCAGTTCGACGACACCGACCGCGCACTGTTGCTCGCTCTGGACGAGGATCCCCGCATGACGACAATGGCCCTCGCGCAGCGGTGCGGACTGGCCCGGGGCACGGTGCACGCGCGTCTCGAACGCTTCCGCGAGGCCGGCGTCCTGCGCCTCAACAGCGCCCGCGTCGATCCCGCCAGGCTCGGGCGTCCGCTCAGCGCCATGGTTGCTGTCGAGCTCGACCAGCACGACATCGACGGTGCGATCGCCGCCCTCTCCCGGGTACCCGAGGTGCTCGAGTGCTTCGCGCCCGCAGGCGAGACCGACCTCCTCGTGCGCGTTGTCGCACGCGACCCGGACGACCTCTACCGGGTGAGTGAGGATGTGCGCCTGTGTCCGGGTGTCACTCGGACCCGCACGAGCGTGTACCTGCGTCGAGTCATCCCCTACCGCGTCGGGCCGTTGCTGCGCGATGGCCTGCCGAAGAACAGGCTTCCGAAGAAGAGTTGAACCGGGCCGACGGGTGTCGGCAGAGGCACTGTCGGCCTAGTCTCGAGAAAGCAGGTCGCTTCGACACCCGCTCGAGAGGACATGACGATGACCGACCCGAAGAAGAAGCTCAGCGCCGCTGAGGTCCGTGAGACTGCCCCGGCCGGCTGGGCGCAGATCATGGGTTCCCTCAAGGCGCGCTACGCGACGAAGGACTTCGCGACGGGTCTCGCCCTCGTCGATCGCATCGGTGCGTCCGCGGAGGAGATGGATCACCACCCCGACATCACGCTCACGTACACCGATGTCGTGGTGTCGCTCGTCAGCCACGACGTCGGCGGGCTCACGAGTCGCGATCTGACTCTGGCGAAGACCGTCGGCGACCACGCACGCGATCTCGGCGTCGAGGCTGACGTCGCGGGTCTCACCCAGCCCGACTTCGGTTTGGACACGCGCCGTCACGATGACCTCGGCCCGTTCTACGCGGCGCTGCTCGGCTCGTCACTGAAGAACGGCGAGCCGGTGGACTCCACAGGTCAGGTTCCGACGGTGTGGTGGCAGAACCCGGACGAGGACGAGGGCGGCCCCCAGCTTCCGCCGTCCGAGGTCGAGCAGCGCTGGCACATCGACGTATGGGTCGCGGCCGACGCTGCGCAACAGCGTCTCGCGGCCGTCCTCGACGCCAGCGGGCGCCTCGTCAGCGATGCCGCGGCACCTGCGTACTGGGTGGTCGAGGACGCCGACGGCAACCGTCACTGCATCTGTACCCCCGAGGGCCGCTGACGACTCACGTCGCAGCCGCTTGCTCGGCGTGTGACTTGAGCGCGGCGACAGCATCGCTCGGGTGTTCGAGTGCCAACGCGATGCCAGTGACTTGACGCTCAGCTCCGAGCAAGCTGACGACTCGCACCGGTTCGGCGAGTTCGATCCGGACGTTCGGCGGGGCCATAGGACGCTCGATCACGAGGCATGAGCGCGGTGGGTCTGCAAGCGCCCCGATCGGTGTCACGGAACTCACGAGGCGCCAGGGCACCTCGGCCACGGTGAGCGGTCCGACTCGCAGATGCAGCATGTCGGCCGTCAGCACGTGGGGGTAGGCCCTTAGCGTGGCCACCCAGCCGATCGTCCGCCAGATCCCGTACAGGGATAGGGCGAGGACGAGCCACCTAACCCCCGCGAATGCAGCGACTCGATGCCAAGGAACGGCAGTGTGAACCGCTGCCGCTTCCACGGCCATCACGGCGATGAGAACACCCATCACAGGCGCCTCTCCGTCGGGTGCGTGCAGACCAGTGGCCCGATCGGTAGATCAGGGCGGCCACCCCATCGCAGCCACACACCTCGCGCGAGTGAGAGCTCGAGCGTGATGAGACGGTCAATTCGGCGCGGCAGCGGCCCCGCAAGCGCCGCTTCCATCCGTTGCGACCACAGGCCACTCAGGCTCGCATAGGCACGAACGGCAGCGAACACGGCCCAGACGGCTAGGGCCAGCTCGACGACGATGACGGCAACGATGAGATGGCGAAGCCCGCTTCCGCCCGTGACCGCGAGCAGGACCTCCGAGAGCAATACGAGGCCGAGCGCGACCGATACCCATCGGCGCCTCACGGCGTCCCGTTGCACGCGTCGAGCACGACCTGACGAATCCTCGTCCGATCCGCCGGGCTCACTCCGAGGAAGCGAAGCCACACCTCGAAGGCCGGGCCCAGCTTCGCAGTACGCACGAGGACACGCAGTTCGTGCGGCCATTGGGCTGGTGGTGGAACTCGCCCGAGGCGAGCAGCCGTCTCGTACGCCGAGGTGAGTGCCGCGAGCACCCGCCCGTCGCTGTCCCGCCGCCTCACAAGATCGAGGGCGCGGCGTTCGGCGCGGACGAGGCTCTCCGGAAGCCCGATCCGGGCCGCGGCATCCTCCAGCGCCGTTACGGCCTGGTCGTAGACCGCGGCGAACTCGTGCTCATGGGCCAGCATCGCCTCCAGCTTGGAGATGCCCACTTCGATCGCCGCGCGTTCCACCATGGCCTTGTTCAGTGCGACCTGTAGGCGATCCCTCGTGTCCCGGCCCGAATGAGCCGCGTCCTTGAGCGAAACTCCCACATCCGCGAGCGCCCGCAGGGCGAGCAACCGGTCCACGTCGTCACAGTCATAGACCCGATACCCGCTCGGTGATCGTGCGGGCTCGGGCAGCACGCCAACCCGGTGGTCGTGACGGATAGCCCGCGGGCTGACCCCGGCGAGGGCGGCCAGCTCACCGATCAAGAAGAAGCCCGGCATGTCGCTCATGGGTTCATCCTCGACGTTGTCGCCACGTCAAGGTCAAGAAGGCAACGAAGTTCGCGACCTCGAACGCCCATGAAGAGGCCGGTCAAGACGCGAGCCCGCCCCGGACCGGCCTTCGATGGTGCCCTGGCGTCAGCCGAGCTTGTTCCACTTCGCCGCGGAGCGCCTGGCCTTCACGTCGCTCGCCTTCGAGCGGGCGCCCGACGCTGCGCCGGCGAGAGTTGCCTTGGGGTCGTTCTTGAGATTGGCGACCGTTTTCTTCGCGGCGGGAACGCCGCGCTTGAGGGTCGAGCGGACTACCGGAAGCGCCGTCGCGAAGACGGGGAAGAGCGGCGAGAGAGCCTTGTCGTAGGTGCCGACGAGCATGTCCTCGTGCTTGGCGAACTGACGCTTGAAATCGGAGATACCATCGTTAAGCAGCCCGTTGAAGTCGTAGCGCTCGACGCCCTGTTCCTTGACGTGCTTCATCGCCCAGAACTTGAGGCCGTAGTTGAGGCGCAGCTTCATGCCGCGCGGGTTGACGCCGCCGTAGAGCTCGAACGCCGTCTTGCCCGAGACGACGAGCCAGACGAAGGCGACAACCTCGTCACCCTCCCAGGCCGCGATGAGCTGCGAAGCCGGGCCCATGAAATCGCGGATCTGCTCGTGGTAGAGGTCGGAGTGGACGGCGAAGTTGGCGCGCTTCGCGGTCTCCTTGTTGATGGCCAGCACCTGGTCCAGGTCGGCCCGCTCGGTGACGAGGCCGAAGCGCACGTTCTCGGCCTTGAACGACTTGCGCACGTTCTGGCGGGTGGAGCTCGACAGCTCCTTCATGATGGTGTCCTCGTCGCGCGTCACGTCCACGATGAGAGTGCGCGGGATGAGCCCCGTGTTCTCGCTGCGCTTGTAGCCCGCAGCTTCGACATCGGCCAGCCAGTCCGAGGACGGTGCCGCAATCCTCTCGGCGAGGTCTTCGTCCGAAACGCCCTTCTCCAGCGGGGAGAAGGGGGCCTCCCAATCGGGTTCGATCGTGATGCCGATCGGCCCGTGGGTGCGCTTGACGTAGTCGGCGAGTGCCTCGACGACGCGGCCACGGTCGGCCTCTTGGGCCTGCGGGCCACGCGGGACGTACGCGAGTGACTTGAACGGCTGCGGCAGCGTGCGAAGCAGCACCTGCGCGGAGCCGACGATCCGTGCGCCGTCACGCACGACGACCCGGTCGGCACTCCACTCGTACTGCGACTTCAACTCGCCCCATCCCCACAGCTGCAGGGGGTGTCCGCCGGAGGAGTTGACAAGATCGTCCCACTCGTCGCGGTCGTGGCAGGGGGTCACCGTGAGCGTCATGTGAGTCAGGCTATCGGCTCACGGCGACCCGCTCGAAACGTCCACGCCGGGCGGCCGCTCCGTTCAGGAGAGCGCGGCGCGCTCTCCCTCGGGAACCTCGATGACCTCGACGCCACCGTCGAGACCGTAGTCGCGTACGTGCCCGAGGTAGATGCCGCGCGCTCGGTCCGCCGCCACCTTGTCGTGGATCGGAATGACGTGCTTCGGCTCGACGGCTCGCACGAACGCGATCGTCTCGCGCACGGCGGACCACGGGGCCACCAGGGGAAGACAGAGATAGTCGACGTTCTCGGGGCGCCCCTCGAGGGAGTCGCCGGGGTGGAACAGGCGCGGCTCCCCGTCGCCGCTCGCCACGATGCCGACATTGCTGATCCGCTCGATGTACGGGTGGATCTCGGCGTGCGTCGCACCCACGCCTTCGAAGCGCGCGCCCTTGACGGAGAAGGTCTCCCCCGCCTTCGTCGCCGTGACGTCGAGGCCCTTGTCGCGCAGCTGCTCGGCGGTCTGTGGGTCGGCGAACCACGCGGCGTCGGGGTTGGCCTCGCGCAGGGCGTCGAGGCGGTCGGGGTCGAGGTGATCCGGGTGTTGGTGCGTCACGACGATCGCGTCGACGCCCGCAACGTCGTCGAAGGAGCTGAACGTGCCCGGGTCGAACAGAACGGTCGCGTCGGCGACGGAAAGTTCGATGCACGAATGTCCGTGGTGCGTGAGCTTCATGTCCTCACGGTAGGCACACACGCCGCGGTGTGGGAAGGAGGGCGTGACCTTCGCGCGAAGCGAATGCCGATTCGCCTGGACCCCAACGCCTTAAGGGCGTTGTCGGTGGCTGCGGATAGGCTGACGGACGTGGACTTCATCACCGATCAGCCCCCGTACGACCTCACGTACAACGACGTCTTCATGGTGCCGTCGCGCTCGCACGTGACGAGTCGCCTCGACGTCGACCTCACGACGCCCGACGGCGTGGGCACCACGATCCCGCTCGTCGTGGCCAACATGACCGCGATCTCCGGCCGACGCATGGCGGAGACGATCGCGCGCCGCGGTGGCATCGCCGTCCTTCCCCAGGACATTCCGATCGCAGCCGTCCAGGAAACGATCCGGGACGTCAAGGCGAGCCACACGGTCTACGAGACGCCGGTGACGATCGCCCCCACCGCTCCGGTCTCTGACGTCCTCGCGCTCCTCGGCAAGCGCGCTCACCGCATGGCTGTCGTCGTCGACGACGAGAACACGCCGCTCGGCCTCGTGAGCGAGAAGCACTGCCTCGAGGTCGACCGTTTCTCCGTCATCGCCGACGTCATGTCGAAGGACATCACTGTCGTCGAGGCGGGCGGCGACCTGCAGGACACATTCGATCTGCTTGAACGCGAACACCGCGATCTCGCGGTCGTCGTGGAGAACGACGCGCTCGTCGGTGTGCTCACCAAACGGGGCATTCTGCGTTCGACGATCTACTCCCCGGCTCTCGACCCACAGGGGCGCCTCGCCATCGGTGTGGCCATCGGCATCAACGGTGACGTCGAGACAAAGGCCCGCACGATGCTGGAGTCCCACGCCGACGTGCTCGTCGTGGACACCGCGCACGGTCACCAGGAGAAGATGATCGAGGCGCTCGGCACGGTGCGTCGCGTGCGTGACGAGTTCGAGGCCGCGAACGGGCGTCGCGTACCGATCGCGGCGGGCAACGTCGTGACGGCTGACGGCGCGCGTGACCTCGTCGAGGCAGGCGCCGACATCATCAAGGTGGGCGTCGGGCCGGGCGCCATGTGCACGACGCGCATGATGACCGGCGTGGGCCGTCCCCAGTTCTCCGCGGTGCTCGAGTGCGCTGCAGCAGCCAGTGAACTCGGCGCTCACGTGTGGGCCGACGGCGGCGTGAAGTACCCGCGTGACGTCGCGCTCGCGCTGGCCGCCGGCGGCGCGTCCGTCATGATCGGTTCCTGGTTCGCCGGCACTTGGGAGTCTCCCGGCGACCTCAACCGTGACGCCGACGGGCGCCTCTACAAGGAGTCGTTCGGCATGGCCTCGGCCCGTGCGGTGCGCAACCGCACGTCCGCCCAGGGGGCGTTCGATCGTGCTCGTTCGGCCCTGTTCGAGGAGGGCATCTCGAGCTCGCGTATGTACCTCGACGATCAGCGTCCCGGAGTCGAGGATCTTCTCGACTCGATCATCGCGGGCGTGCGCAGTTCGTTCACGTACGCGGGCGCCAAGAACATCGAGGAGTTCCACGCGAAAGCTCGCATCGGTGTTCAGAGCGCGTCCGGCTACGACGAGGGGCGCCCGCGTCACACGAGCTGGTGACCTGGCCCTGACGCTGTGCTGCCCCCACCCGAGACGATTCGGGCGGGGGCAGCTGTTGTTCAACTCGCCGAGCGAACGCACTGACGCTGTCTGACCCGGTTCTCACCCGGCAGGAGCCTTGCTCTCCGCGCTGCTCGGCACCTCGAAGGTCCGCATGCTGCGGATGAAGAGAGGTACGACGGACGCGACGAGCAGGAAGCACGCTCCCACGGCGATCACCGGACGAGCTCCGTAGGCGGCCGCCAGGGGCGCCGCCAGCATCGAGCCCAGCGGCAACGCGACAAAGGACATGAGGATGTCCCACGAGTGCACGCGGCCTTGGAGCTCACCCGGCACGGCGTGTTGGATCGCCGTCTCCCAGTGCACGTCGTAGAACAGCAGGCCTGCGTAGCCGATGGCAGCGAGGACCGCGATCGGCCACACCGAGTGGAACACCGCGAAACTGAACGCCCACACCGGCATGAGGATGAGCGGCGCCCAGCCGGTGAACAGCGGGCGTTTGAGATGAATGCGCGCCCCGAGCGCAGCGCCGAGGAATCCGCCGAGCCCCTCGGCCGCAGCGACGATGCCGACGGCGTGTGCGCCCCCGAGTTCCGACGCGACGAGCAGCGGGGCGAGCACGAGCACCGCGCCGTTGCCGATGTGGTAGAAACCCGCGGCCAACAGGCCCCAGAGCAGCCACGAGCGCGAGCGCACGGCGCGCCAGCCCGCCACGAGCTGCTCGGTGAACGCCTCAGGACCGTCCGTCCGCACGATGTCGACCGGGCGCGCCCAGGCCAGCACCGCGGCGAGGGAGACCACGAACGTCACGGCGTTGAGGGTGAACCCGAAGGCCGGCCCGGCGAATCCCACGGCCGCGCCGCCTGTCACGGGTCCGAGCATGAGCATGAGCTGACGCAGGCTGGTCAGCGTGCCGTTCGTGCGTTGACGCTGATCGGCGGGAATGACGGCTCGTCGCCACGTCATGAAGGCTGGCCCGAAGAAGGCGCCCGCCGCTGCACTGACGAAGGCGCACACGATGACGAGCGGCGTCGACCAGGCGCCGAAAGCAAAGGCCGCGGCGAGCACCGCCGCCGAGATGGCCCTCACGACGTCGGTGAGAGCCATGATGAGCCGCGGCTGCACCCGGTCGGCCCACACTCCGCCGAAGAGCGTGAACACCAAGCGTGCGACGGTGGTGGCCGTGATGGCGGCGGCCATCTGGCCCGCACTTCCGTGGGCGAGAACGATGGCTACCGGCAACGCGACCACTTGGAAGGCGTCGCCCAGCCAGCTCGCCACCTGGCCGGCCAACACGCCCTGCGTCCGTCTCTCCACCCACGAAGTGTGCCGCATGCGCGCGCCGACAAGGCGGTTCTGCAAGGAAGTCACCGACAGTTCGGCAGTGCGCTGCGGGGAGATGGTGGGATGAGCCGGCCTGTAAGCCGGGTTGTGTTCCGCGCACCGTCACCGGTGTCACTTCGGCGATCATCCATCTAGGCCGCGCATTGCTGCGTGGCTCGAGCAATCTACCCGTGCGCTCAGCGGGCAGCTTCGACGCGCACTGTTCGATCTTGCTCCGGGTGGGGTTTACCGAGCCGCTCCAGTCACCTGGAGCGCTGGTGGTCTCTTACACCACCGTTTCACCCTTACCGCGCACGAAGCGCGGCGGTCTGTTTTCTGTGGCACTGTCCCGCGGGTCACCCCGGGTGGCCGTTAGCCACCACCCTGCCCTTCGGAGCCCGGACTTTCCTCGGCGAAGACGAATCTTCGACGCGACCGCCCGGCCGACTCATCCAGGGGGCAACTCTACCGCCGGTCAGGAGGCGGCCTCGACCACCTCGAACGTGAGCTTGCCACCCATGATGTCGGCGTCCGTGAGGCGCACCGTGCAGGTCTCCCCTGCGGGCGGCGCGATAGCGCCCTCGGCGGCACGGGCTGGTGCGACGACAGCGTGGTCGACGAGTTGGACCGTCACACGTCCGCCACCCTTGCCCTCCTTGTCGGGGCCCTCGACAACGAGCGCGCCGAATGTCTCGCCGACGGAGGACGACAGGGCAGCTGCCTCCACGCGGTCGACGCAGGCGCGGTCGATCTTTCCGGCGACCTGGTCGCTCGAACGCATGATCTCGGGCAGGTCGGGCAGTGCCTCGCGGGCCCAGGCGGGCACCTCTCGTCCGTTTGCGAGCGCCTCACAGATGACGAGCCCGAATCGGTCGACGAGGCGACGAAGCGGCGCCGTTACGTGGGCGTACGGCGCGGCGACGGCGGCCTGCTCGGTGATCTCGGGGGTCGTGCCGTCGAACGGCGTGTAGGCCGCCCCGCGGAACAACGTGACCGCCTCATGGATGAGCGCGAGGTGACGCGGGTCGTCCCGGTCGAGACGGCGCAGGAATGCGCCGTAGGTCTCGTCCTTCGCCCACACGAGCCCGAGGCCCTTGGCCTGGAGGCGGAAGCGTTCGACGTCGCGAGGATCGGGCTTCGGCATGGTGCGCAGGATGCCGACGCCGCCGTCGAGCATCATGCGTGCCGCCACCATGCCGGTCATGAGTGAGATCTGCGCGTTCCAGTCCTCGCTGGGCACGGGCGGACGGAAGTGCACCTCGTACCGCCCGGGCTCGGGCTCGCTGACTTCCTGGTCGGGCATCGGCAGCGAGGCTCCGCCGCGCTCGAGTTCGAGCCTGGCGCGCAGCTCTCCGATGCGCTTGAGCAGGGCGACACGCGGGTCGTCGCTGCCGGAGTCGACCGCGCCCTGAACGCCCCGGTAGTCGAGACGTTCGACGCTGCGCACCTGCGCGCGGTAGAGCGTCGCGTCGGTGACCTCACCGCGGGCGTCGAGCGTCATGTCCCACACGAACGCCGAGCACACCTGATCGGGCAGAAGGCTCGCGGCGCCCTCGCTCAACTGGCTCGGGTGCAGCGGGATGCGAACGTCGGGCATGTAGATCGTCTGGCCGCGACGGCGGGTCTCGGCATCGAGGTTACCGCCGGGACGCACGTACAGGGGCACATCGGCGATGGCGTAGCGCACCCGGAACCCATCACCGGCCTCCTCGAGGTGCATCGCCTGGTCGAGGTCCATCGACCCGACGGGGTCGATCGTGAAGAACGGCACGGCCGTTTCGTCGCGTTCGGGCACTTGGACCGCAGCCATCGCCTCGCGGGCCTCCGCGACGGCGGCCTCGGGGTAGTCGAGGCTCAGTTCGTACTCCGCGCGCAGGGCGTCGAAGGAGCGAGCGAGGTCGCCGCCGGTGTCACGGCTCGGCCAGAGGATGCGGGTCTTCGGCATGGCCCGAGCCTACAAGCGCACGTCGACGAGAGGCACGCTCCACGCGCGTTGTCCGGCCCGGAACGACTGCTGCGCCGAGGGAGGATCGGGCTACGCTGGCCCGCGTGATCGTCCTCCTGCCGCCGTCGGAATCGAAGACCACGGGCACGCGTGGCGCGCGCCTCGACCTCGCGAAGCTGTCGTTCCCCGAGCTGACCGAAGCCCGACAGCAGGTCGCCGCAGCGGTTAGCGAGGTGAGCGCGCGCGACGAAGCGCCCGAGGTGCTCGGGGTCTCCCCCAACCTTGCCGACGAGATCGCCCGCAACACCCGACTCTTCGATGCTCCGACGTTGCCCGCCGCGCAGCTCTACACCGGCGTGCTCTACGACGCGCTCGGGTTGTCCGACCTCGAAGGCGCCGACAAGGCGCGGGCGACGCGGCGCGTCGTCATCTCCTCGGCGCTCTACGGCGCGGTCCGTCTCGGAGACCGCCTCGCGCCCTACCGCCTGTCGATGGGGGTCAACCTTCCTCCGCTCGGTGCCCTCGCCGCTCACTGGCGCTCGGTGCTCGACGCGCCGCTGAGCGAGGCCGCAGGCAAGGGCGTCGTCGTGGACTGTCGATCCTCGACGTACGCCGCCTCGTGGAACCCGAGTGGCGAGCTCGCGCGCCGCTGGGTTCACATCCGCGTTCCCGGCGCCACGCACATGGCGAAGCACACCCGCGGACTCGTGACCCGAGCCCTCGTCACGGATGCGCGCGACCCACGCACCCCCAAGGCGCTCGCTGCCCAGCTGGCCGAGACGTTCGACGTCGACCTCCACGAAGCGACGTCACCGTCGAAGCCGTGGATCCTCGACGTGAGCGTGCGCGAAGCCACGGCCTGACCGGCGTGGACGTCGACGCCGCACTGGAGCTGCTCGCTCGGGTCCCGAGCGTTCTCGTCTTTCTCGCCGCCCTGACGGTCGTGGCGGAGTGCGCGTCGATCGCTGGCGTCTTCGACCTGCTCGGCACGAAGGTGGTGGCCCTGGCCCGCGGGCGGATCGCCCTCGTGTGGGTGCTGTTCATGACGACGGCAGTTCTCGTGACGGCCTTCCTCAGCCTCGACACGACGGCGGTTCTCGTGACGACGGCCGCCGTCGTGGTGGCGCGGCGTCTCGACCGCCCCGTCGCATTGTTTGCCTTTCCGACGCTCTGGATCGCGAACATGGCCTCGCTCTGGCTGCCCGTGTCGAACCTGACGAACCTGCTCGCCCGGGACGTCCTGCCTCACCCCAATGCGCTCGGGTTCCTGGAGGAGGCGTGGCCCGTCGCGCTCACGACGACGCTCGTGCCCCTTCTCGTGGCGGCCGTCGTCTGGCGGTCCTCATTGCGCGGCACCGCGGTGGCCCCTGCGGAATCGGCGCCCCCACAGCCTGCCCAAGACGGCGTGCTTCCCGCAGTCGGCACGCTCGTTGCTTGCATGTGCGTGTCGATTCTTCTCGTCGAACCCGCCGTGGCTGCATCCGTCGCGGCGCTCTTGTGTGTCGCCGTCATCGCCATGAGGCGCCGAAGCACCCTCGCCGAGATCGAGATCCCGTGGCGCAGTCTCGCCATCACATCGGCCCTGTTCGTCACCGTGGCGCTCGTTCACGGTTCCGGGGTCCTGCGTCCCGCACTGGGTTCGTTGGGCGACGCTCCCGCGTGGACGCTCACGGCCGCCGGAGCGCTCGTCGCGAACGGGCTGAACAACCTTCCGGCCTACCTCGCGCTCGAGCCCGCCGCCCACGGTGAGACGGATCGGGTGCTCGCGCTCCTCGTGGGCGTCAACGTGGCGAGTGGCATCACTGGGTGGGGTTCGGTGGCCACGCTCCTGTGGCGTGACCGTCTTCGCCGTGCCGGTGTCCGGATCAGGTGGGGAACCCACCTTCGGCTGACCGGCCTGGCCACGCTCGTCACGACGCTCGCTGCAGCCGGAGTGCTCGAGCTCGTCAGCCGCTGAGCTACAGCGTGCGTCAGTTCGGACCGAACGCCACCGTGAGGGCTCGCTCGAGATCTGCGGCGAGGTCGCCCGCGTCCTCGAGGCCCACGGACAGGCGCACCGTGCCGTCGGTGATGCCGATGGCAGCGCGCGCCTCCTCGCCCATGCGGCGATGGGTCGTCGTGGCGGGGTGGGTGGCCATCGACTTGGAATCGCCGAGGTTGTTGGAGATGTCGACGATCTCGAGAGCGTTCATCAGGGCGAAGGCCTCGGCCTTGCCGCCGTCGATCTCGAACGTCACGACCGTGCCGCCGCCACCCATCTGCCGCTTCGCCAGCTCGTGCTGGGGATGTGAGGGAAGGAAGGGGTAGAGCACGGTGCGCACTCGGGGGTGCGCTTCGAGCTGTTCGGCCAGACGCAACGCCGCTGCGGCCTGCGCCTCGACGCGTAGACGCATCGTCTCGAGCCCCTTGAGCAGCACCCAGGCGTTGAACGCCGAGAGTGTCGGTCCGGTGTGACGCACAAGGTTCTGCACGGGCCCGTCGATGAACTCCTTCGGCCCGAGGATCGCCCCGCCGAGCACGCGGCCCTGGCCGTCGATGTGCTTGGTGGCCGAGTAGACGACGATGTCGGCGCCGTGTGCGAGCGGCTTGCTGAACACGGGCGTTCCGAAGACGTTGTCGACGACGACCTGCGCACCGGCGCCGTGCGCGAGGTCGCAGACCGCTCGCATGTCGACGAGCTCCTGCATCGGGTTGCTCGGCGATTCGAAGAACACGGCGGTGGTCGGCTCGGCCAGCGCCTTGCGCCACTGCTCGAGGTCAGGTCCGTCGACGAAGACCGCCTCGACGCCCCACCGCGGCAGGATCTCGTCGAGGATGACGAAGCACGAGCCGAAGAGCCCCCGCGAGGCGACGACGCGGTCGCCGGCGCCCAGCAGCGCGGCGAGGGCCGTGAACACCGCCGACATGCCCGATGCAGTGGCGGAGCACGCCTCAGCCCCTTCGAGGGCCGCGAGGCGCTGTTCGAGCATCGCTGTCGTCGGGTTGCCGTACCGGCTGTAGACGAACCGCTCGCTCTCCCCGGCGAAAGCGGCCTCGGCGGCTTCGGCGCTGTCGTAGACGAAGCCGGAGGTGAGGTACATGGCCTCGGCCGTCTCCTCGAAGCCGCTGCGGGCCAAGCCTGCTCGGACAGCGAGGGTGTCGGGGCGAAGGGTGGGCTCACTCACCGGATGCTCTCCTTCCCACGGGCAGGTTTACTGCGCGTGGTGCGTCGGGGAAGCCGGGCGGGCCCGGCTGTTTCCATAACGCAACCTTATGAAGAAGTGTCTGCTTCGCTATCTCGACCGCTTCGATGTCCAACCGGTGGACGATGGCGGGGGGCTCAGCGCAGGTGGTGCGTGTCGTTGGTGAACGCGACCTGCGCGTTCCCGTCGCGCCATACCTCGATGCCGGTGAGCGAGCCCGGTGCTGCCGCGAGCCTCCACGCCGCATCGATGTCGAGCCCGAGCACCGCCGAGAGCACCGACATGATGGCGATCCGGTGCGTCACGACGACGACCGCTCCCCCGCGCTCCACGGCGCGCTCGAGCGCGTCGGAGATCCGCGCGTCGAGCTGTGCGCGCGTCTCACCGCCGGGGGCGCTGTACGTGGCGTCATGGCGCAGACTCGACAGCCCGGCGGCGTCCCGAGCGTGGATCTCCTTGAAGCTGAGGCCGTCCCACTCGCCGAAGGCCTGCTCGTCCCAATCCTCGTCGACCTGCGTCTGCACGCCCAGCGCCTTCGCGACCGGCGCTCCGGTTTCGATGGCCCGCGCGAGCGACGACGTCACGACGCTCACGGTCTCGGCGCCTGAGACGAGCGCGCCGACGGCCCGCGCGACGCGCTCCGCCTGGTCGCGACCGGCCGCGTTGAGCGCGGGGTCGGCGCCGCCACGGCCGTCGAGCTTTCCGCCCGTCGTGAAGTCGGTGACGCCGTGACGCACGAGAACGATGCGGGTCGGCTTGCCGAGGTCGGGGTTCGACGTCACCGGGGCGACGGTCTTGGCTTCGCGCTCGGTCGTGTCCGGTTCGCTCGTGCCCCCCGGGGCCTCGTCCTTCGTTGCTCCGCCAGGCGCGCCCTCATCGTCGGTCTCACTCGTCGAATCGTCGGGCTGCCACGCGTCGCGACGCACGGTCACGCCGTCCATGCCGTCGTTCGACAGCTTGTCGGCAGCCTTGTTCTTCTCGCGCGGGATCCATTCGTAGGTGACGGCCCCGCCGGCACTGGCGATCTCGGACGAGATGGTGCGCGCTTCGGCGGCGAGACGCTTCATGTCCTCGTGCTTGATCTTCCAGCGACCCGACATCTGCTCGACGACGAGCTTGCTGTCCATGCGCACCGTCACTGCCGCGGACGGTTCGTGGTCGAGTACGGCCCGAAGCCCCTCGATGAGGCCGGTGTACTCGGCGACGTTGTTCGACTCCTTGCCGAGCGGCGCAGCCCGCTCGGCCAGCACCTCCCGCGTCTCGCCGTCCCGGACCAACGCGCCGTATCCGGCAACACCAGGATTACCGCGCGACCCTCCGTCAGCTTCGACAATGAGGCGTCGTGTCATGGCGAGATCCCTTCGGGGTCAGCGTTGTTCAGCGACGCGAGGCGTCGGCCAGAGACAGGGTCGGGTCGAGGGGGCGCCCCTTCCGACGTGCGTCAGACGTCGGATTCGGCCGTGCGCACGAGAATGCGGCCACACTCGTCACAGTTGACGACCGTGTCGGCCGAGGCCGCCTTGATCCGGGCGAGGTCACTCGCGTTGAGCTCGAGGCCACAGCCCATGCAGCGACGTCCGTGCAGCGCGGCGGCGGCCACACCGCTACGCGCCCGGATGCGGTCGTACTCGGTCAGCAGTTCGGCGTTGATCGTGGGTGCCATGTCGGCGCGCTTGCTCGCGACCTGGGCCCGCTCCACGTCGAGCTCCTTCGAGTCCGCGGCCATCGCGTCCTTGAGTTCCTTGACCTTCACCTCAGCGGCGTCGGCGGCCTTGGTGAAACCGTCGAGGCGCTCACGCAGTTCCTCGGCACGCTCCATGATCTCGAGTTCGGTGTCCTCGAGAACGCTCTGGCGACGGGCCAGGGTGTCGAGCTCGTGCTGGAGAGCCTGAAGGTCCTTCGCCGTGCCCTGACCCGCGTCGAGACGCTTTCGGTTGCGCGCAGCACGCTCACGCACCTGCTCGACGTCGGCCTCGCTGCGGCTGATCTCGCGTTCGACGTCCGACACGGCGGTCTGAGCGAGAACCATCTCCTCCGTCGCGGAGTCAGCGGTGGCCTTCGCCTCGGCGAGCTCCTTGGCCTGCGGCAGGTTGGCCAGACGGTGGTCGATCTGGTCCAGACGCGTGTCGAGCTTCTGCAGGTCGAGCAGCTTCCACTGCTGCTGAAGTTCTGCCTTCACTGCTGTTCTCCTTCGCTTGTCGAGACCAAGAAGTCCCAAGGGTCGGTGCGGCGGCGCGAGACGGCCACCTCGAGGTCGGCGCCTTCGGCGCCAACGGCGTCACGCAGGCGTTCACTCGCGTGCTCGAGCCACAGCCACTCACTGGCCCAGTGCCCGGCGTCGACGAGGAAGAGCGGCTTGTCGGCCGCGTCCTCCTCGCGCGATTCGATGGCGGGGTGGTGACGCAGGTCCGCCGTCACATAGACATCGGCTCCGGCCGCACGGGCGGCGCCGAACTCACCGTCACCTGCGCCACCGAGCACGGCGACGCGGGCGACTTCGGCGTCCGGGTCACCCGAAACCCGCAGGCCCACAGGAGCGGGCGGCAGTTTTGACGCGAGGCGTTCGCAGAAGGCACGCAGCGTCATCGGTGACTCCAGGTCGCCGACCCGGCCGAGCGGCTGGCCCTCGGTCTCGACGAGCGGCTCCACGCCTCTCAGGCCGCACGCGACGGCGAGCGCGTCGTTGACGCCGGGCGTCGCCACGTCGGCGTTCGTGTGCGCGGCGTACAGCGCGACATCGCCGACGACGAGAGCCGTCACAGCGCGGCCCTTGCCGCTCGTCGTGGCAACGGACTTCACGCCGCGCATGAGCAGAGGATGGTGCGTGACGAGCAGGTCGTACCCGCCGTTCACGGCCTCGTCGATGACGTCGAGGGCAGGGTCGACAGCGAAGAGCACTCGCTCGATCGGCTGCGCCGGGTCGCCCGTGACCAGGCCGACGGCATCCCACGACTGAGCGGTCGACGGCGGATAGAACCCGTCGAGAATTCGCGTGACCTGCGCCAGCGTCGTGGTGGAGTTGTTCATGTGGGCCCCGCCGGGATCGAACCGACGACCGACGCGGTGTAAACGCGTTGCTCTACCAGCTGAGCTAGAGGCCCCGAGCCCGGTTGGTTGCTGCGGGCACGAAGGGCAAGCCTACCCGTCGCGTGCCGCCCCACCGTCGGGCCTGCTCGTCAGAGCGCTTCGAGCGCGCCCGTGAAGTCACGCGCCTCACCGGGGCCGTTGACGAGCGACCAGCGCACCGTCATGTCGGCATCGACGAGGAACGTTCCACGAATGGCGAATCCGGCGTTCTCGTCGAAGACCCCGTACGCCTTCGCAACCTCGCCGTGCGGCCAGAAGTCCGAGAGCAGCGAGAAGTCGTAACCCTGGTCCTCGGCCCACGCGCGCTGGGTGAACATCGGGTCACAGCTGATGCCGACCACGCGCACGGAGGCGTCGTCGAAGCTCGGCATCGTGTCGCGGATGGTGCACAGCTCACCCGTGCAGATGCCCGAGAAGGCGAAGGGGTAGAACACGATCAGCGTGGGCCGCTCGGTGACGATCTGCGACAGCGTCACGTCCTCACCGAATTGGTTCTTGAGCGTGAAGTCAGGAGCCTTGGAACCCTCGGTCACTGTCGTCATGGTTCGTCCCTTTCGTCGGTGCGCGATCAGCGCTGTTTGGCCGTGCCGCCCTGCACGAGCTTCGTGCCGATCCAGTCCTCGCCGACCTTGAACGTCGAGCTGGCCTTGAGGCCAGCCGTCGTGGCCGCTTCCTGGATGTCGGCGGCGTCGACGTTCTCGGGGCTGCCGACCTTGGGAACGATGAGCAGGACGAAGCCCTTCTCCTCGAGGGTCGCGAGCGAGTCGACGATGTCGTCGGTGAGGTCGCCGTCACCGTCGCGGAACCACAGCAGAACGGAGTCGACGCTGCCGTCGTAGTCCTCGTCCTCGATCTCCGAACCGACGATCTCGGCAATCGCATCTCGCCACGATTCCTCGACGTCGTCGTCCCAGCCGATCTCCATGACGACGTCGTCAGCGGAAAAACCGATCTTGGCCGCCGGATGTGCCCCTGCGGTCTGGTTCACGTGGTGCGTCCTCTTTCTTGCTACGGGGGCGCATGCGCGCGTACCCCTCGACGATGTTCCCTCGGGCAGTTCGCCCGAAGGTGCTTTCAGGTTAGTCCACAAGGTCGCGACGCACATTGCAAGGTGGTGTGCCGTTTCCGGAGTTGTCGCACGCCCAACTCGCAAGGGAATTCGTACCGATCAGTAGCCCTCCCCGGTTTCCCACGACGCGCCTTTCGGGGGCAGGATGGGGGCAGTGGCGCGTGCCAGGTAGCGCCGACGAAGAAACTGAAAGGACGCACCGTGTCCCTTGATGAAGCCGGCCCGATTCTCAATGGCATCCCGAGCCAGTTGCCGGACGTCGATCCGGAGGAGACCCAGGAATGGCTCGACTCTCTCGACGGTGTCATCGACGAGCAGGGCCGTAACCGCGCCCGCTACGTCATGCTCAAGCTCCTCGAGCGTGCCCGCGGCCAGCAGATCGGCGTGCCGTCGCTGACCGCGACGGACTACATCAACACGATCGGCCCCGAGTCCGAGCCGTGGTTCCCGGGCGACGAGGACATGGAGCGCAAGTACCGCGCCTGGATCCGCTGGAACGCTGCGGTCATGGTGCACCGCGCGCAGCGCCCCGACGTCGGCGTCGGCGGCCACATCTCCACGTACGCCTCGGCCGCGACGCTCTACGAAGTCGGCTTCAACCACTTCTTCCGCGGCAAGGACCACCCGGGCGGCGGTGACCAGATCTTCATCCAGGGCCACGCCTCCCCCGGTATTTACTCGCGCGCCTACCTCGAGGGTCGCCTGAGCGAGGAGCAGCTCGACGGCTTCCGTCAGGAGAAGAGCCACTTCATCGACGGTGAGCCCGCCGGTCTGCCGAGCTACCCGCACCCGCGCAACATGCCGGAGTTCTGGGAGTTCCCGACGGTGTCCATGGGCATCGGCCCGATGAACGCCATCTACCAGGCCATGGTCAACAAGTACCTGCACAACCGTGGCCTCAAGGACACGTCCGAGCAGCACGTGTGGGCCTTCCTCGGTGACGGCGAGATGGACGAGGTCGAGAGCCGCGGCGCCCTGCAGTGGGCAGCCAACGAGGAGCTCGACAACCTCACGTTCGTCGTCAACTGCAACCTGCAGCGCCTCGACGGTCCGGTGCGCGGTAACGGCAAGATCGTCCAGGAGCTCGAGGCGTTCTTCCGCGGCGCGGGCTGGAACGTCATCAAGGTGCTGTGGGGCCGCGGGTGGGACCCGCTGCTGGCCCAGGACCGCGACGGCGCGCTCGTCAACATCATGAACAAGACGCGTGACGGCGACTACCAGACCATCCGCGCCAACGAC
This sequence comes from Dermacoccus sp. 147Ba, assembly GCF_004151355.1. Taxonomy (NCBI): domain Bacteria; kingdom Bacillati; phylum Actinomycetota; class Actinomycetes; order Micrococcales; family Dermacoccaceae; genus Dermacoccus; species Dermacoccus sp. 147Ba. The sequence goes on along the minus strand of NZ_SEHL01000006.1, from coordinate 170,976 downwards.
GGCGCGTTCGTGCGTGAGCACTTCTTCGGTCAGGACCCGCGCACGCGCAAGATGGTCGAGAGCTGGTCGGACGACGACCTGTGGTGGAAGCTCAAGCGCGGTGGCCACGACTACCGCAAGGTGTACGCCGCCTACAAGGCCGCCACGGAGCACACCGGCCAGCCCACCGTCATCCTCGCGCACACCATCAAGGGCTACTCGCTCGGCACGCACTTCGCGGGCCGTAACGCGACGCACCAGATGAAGAAGATGACGCTCGAGGACCTCAAGATGTTCCGCGACTCGCTGCAGATCCCGATCAGCGACGAGGAGCTCGAAAAGGACCCGTACCGTCCGCCGTACTACCACCCGGGTGAGGACGACCCGGCGATCCAGTACCTCATGGAACGCCGCGCCAAGCTCGGTGGCGGACTGCCGTCGCGCAAGGGCCGCTCCGGTGAGCTGACGCTGCCGGGCGACGAGGCCTACAAGATCGCGAAGAAGGGCTCCGGCAAGCAGGAAGTGGCCACGACGATGGCCTTCGTGCGCATCCTCAAGGAGCTCATGCGCGACAAGGAGTTCGGCAAGCACATCGTGCCGATCATCCCCGACGAGGCGCGCACGTTCGGTATGGACGCGTTCTTCCCGACGGCGAAGATCTACAACCCGCACGGTCAGCACTACCGCTCCGTCGACGCCGAGCTCATGCTCGCCTACAAGGAGTCGCCGCAGGGTCAGCTGCTTCACCTGGGCATCAACGAGGCCGGTTCGGTGGCGGCGTTCACCGCCGTCGGCTCGGCGTACGAGACGAACGACGTGCCGATGGTGCCCGTCTACGTCTTCTACTCGATGTTCGGTTTCCAGCGCACGGGTGACTCGATCTGGGCGGCTGCCGACCAGATGGCTCGCGGCTTCCTCATCGGAGCCACCGCCGGTCGCACGACGCTGACGGGCGAGGGTCTGCAGCACGCGGACGGTCACGGCCTGCTACTCGCGGCGTCCAACCCGGCGATTCGCGCCTACGACCCGGCTTACGGGTACGAGATCGCGCACATCGTCCAGGACGGCCTCAACAAGATGTACGGCCCGAACGCCGAGAACGTCATCTACTACCTCACGGTCTACAACGAGCCGCTCGTGCAGCCGGCCGAGCCGGAGAACGTGGACGCCGAGGGCATCCTGCGTGGCATCTACAAGCTCAAGGACGGCTCGTTCGACGGTGTCGGCGAGAACGCTCCGCGCACGCAGCTGCTCGCTTCGGGCGTCGGTGTGCCGTGGGCTCTCGAGGCCCAGGAACTGCTCAAGGACGACTGGGGCGTCGTCGCCGACGTGTGGTCGGTGACGTCGTGGAACGAGCTGCGTCGTGACGGTCTCGAGGCCGACGAGCACAACTTCCTCCACCCGGACGAGGAGCGTCGAGTCCCGTACGTCACGCAGAAGCTGCAGGACGCCCCCGGGCCGGTCATCGCGACGTCCGACTCGATGCGTCAGGTGCACGACCAGATCCGTCAGTACGTGCCGGGCGAGTACCACTCCCTCGGCGCCGACGGGTTCGGTTTCTCCGACACCCGCGCTGCGGCTCGTCGCTTCTTCCACATCGACGGTCCGTCCATGGCGGTGCGCGCACTGCAGTCGCTGGCCGACCGCGGTGAGGTTGACAAGGACGTGCCGAAGCAGGCCGCCGAGAAGTACCAGCTGCTCGACGTGCGTGCCGGAACCTCCGGCAACGCCGGCGGCGAGTCGTAGACCGACACCGCCAGAGCAATAGCGAGGGGCCGGTCACCGCTGAACTGCGGTGACCGGCCCCTTCGTGCACCGAGGCGGACGCGCGTCAACGCCGGCTGAGGTACCTCTCGCGTGCGAGAACGGCGATGTCCGGCATGTCCGAGAAGATCCCGTCGATGCCGGTGGCGTACAGCTTCTCGAGATAGTCGACGACCTGACCGAAATCGCCGGGGTTGCTTCCGTTGCGCAGGTCCGCGGGCAGGAAGTCGTTCTCGGCCCGCACCGTCCACGGGCACACCTGGAGGCCGACCGCGTGGGCATCGCGAACGAGAGACGTCGGAGCACCGAGGGTGTTGTCCGCGTTCCAGGCGATGACCTGCTTGACCGACGGCCCCAGACCGTCGAGCAGGTGTGCCCACTCCCGCAGCCCGGCCGGTGACGTCAGGTGGGCGTAGGAGCGCTTCTTCGGGTCGGCGAAGGGGCCGCCCTTCGCGTCAGTGAGGAAGACGAGTGGTGCCTTCACCTTGAAGCGAGTGCGCAGGTCGAGCAGGTTCTGCAGTTCGAACGACTGGATGAAGATCGGGGCACCGGGCCGGTCGAGCCCGTAGGTGCGGATGAGCGGGACGAGCTTCTCCTCGAGTGGCTTGCCCTGCGCGCGAAAGTACGTGGAGTGCTTCGTCTCGGGGTAGACGCCGATCGTGCGCCCGAGCTCGCGCTCCAGTTCACCGCGCACCTTGAGCACCTCCTCGAACGTCGGCACCTGCCACAGCCCGTCGTAGATCGTGTTGTGCTGACGCAGCTCGGGCAACCTCTCCACAGCGCGCAGCGTCCGGAGCTCGGCGAGCGTGAAGTCCTCCGTGAACCATCCGGTGACCGGTTTGCCGTCGAGCGACTTCGTCGTCTTGCGCGAGGCGAACTCGGGGCGCTTCGCGACATCCGTCGTGCCCGAGATCTCCGGCTCGTGACGTACGACGAGCACGCCGTCCTTCGTGATGACGAGGTCCGGTTCGATGATGTCGGCACCCATGCGTGCCGCCAGACGGTAGGCCTCGAGTGTGTGCTCGGGGCGGTAGCCGCTCGCCCCGCGGTGTCCGACGACGTAGGGCTCGCGGTAACGCGCACCGTGTCCATGACGTCGATGACCGGAGATCGTGGAGGCCTGTGCGGCATCGCCCAGAGCGAACGCCGCCGCCGAGGCGGTGGTGAGTGACAGGAGTGATCGTCGCTTCATGAAGGCCATGAGACCGCCTCGGTGTGATCATGGCGCGTCGGGGAAGTGAACAGGGAACGAACCGGGGAACCCGGCCTCGGCGGCCGTGACGGTACGGTGTGGCGCATGGTTGCGCACTCCCCCGTCTCCGACGCATCGATGACGGCGATCCACCGGGCGAGTTCGGCCATGGCCACCCACGCGAGCGCCCGCGTCGAGAGCCGTCACGCATGGTTCTCCGACCTCGCGGCCGACGATCGCAGCTGGATCGGCGTCATCGCGCAGGACGGCATCCGCTCCTTCCTCGGCTGGCTACGAGACCCCTCCGTCGACGACTCGCACGCCATCGACATCTTCGCCAACGCCCCGCGCGAGCTGGCGCGGCGCATCACCCTGGAACAGACCCTCGACCTGCTGCGCACCGTCATCGAGGTGGTCGAGGAGGAAGCGCCGCAGCATGCGCGGGCCGAGGAGCGCGCCACCGTGCGCGAGGCCGTCCTGAGATACGCCCGCGAGGTGGCGTTCGGGGCCGCGCACGTCTATGCCCGAGCCGCGGAGTCACGCGGCGCGTGGGATGCCCGACTCGAATCCCTCGTCGTCGACGCCGTCGTCCGCGGCGAGCCGGACGAATCCCTCGGCTCGCGTGTCAACGCTCTCGGGTGGGCCGAGGTGCGCGGCGTGACGGTGGTCGTCGGCTCCAGCCCCGCGGGCGGCGAGTCGAGCGTCGTCGACCCGCTGCGGCGCGCCGCCCGTCACGCCGGCCTCGAGGTGCTCGTCTCGGTCGAAGGGCGACGCATGATCGCCATCATCGGGCCGGTGACGGATCCGATCGAAGCCGCGACCACCCTCGCAGATCATTTCGGACCGGGCCCCGTCGTCTGTGGCCCCAAGGTGCCCCACCTCTACGCTGCCGGGCGATCCGCCCGCGACGCCATCCGCGGTTACGAGGCGGCGCCGGCGGCACCACAGCTGCCTCGCCCGACCCGAAGCGGCGACCTGCTCGCGGCCAGGGCCGTTGCGGGAGACGACAAGGCGCGACGCGCGTTGGCCTCCATCGCGACCGGCACGCTCGACGTGGGTTCGCCACTGGGCGACACGGCCCGCACGTACCTGCGCACGGGTTCGCTCGAAGGCACCGCGCGCGAGCTGTTCGTCCACGCCAACACTGTGCGATACCGGCTCGGACGCATCCTCGACGCCACCGACCTCGACCTCACGGACACCCATGACGCGTTCGCTCTGCGGCTCGCGATCATGTTCGCCGACCTCGAGGCCGGGCGCCGCGCACGGCGCCCCCGCGGGGACGTCGGCTTGTAGGAACGCTACAAAGCACACTCGCGAAGTTCGTCGCCCGCCCGGTCGCAGTGCAGGGGCCAGGCCGGGCAGAGTGGAACCGTGCTTGCGATCGTGTGCCCTGGACAGGGCTCCCAGACCCCCGGTTTCCTTCGCCCGTGGCTTGAGCTGCCGGATTTCCGCTCCCGCATGACCTGGCTGTCGGCCTGCGCGGGTATGGACCTCGTGCACTACGGCACCGAGGCCGACGCGCCCACCATCAAAGACACGGCCGTCGCGCAGCCCCTCATCGTCGCGAGCGGGCTCGTCTCGCTTCTCGCGCTGTTCGAGCACCCCGTCGAGGGCTTCCGTTCGGTCAGCGCCGGTGCGGGCCACAGCGTCGGTGAGATCACCGCAGCTGCCGCCGCGGGCGTCCTCACGGCCGAGCAGGCCATGGTGTTCGTGCGTGAACGCGGCGCCGGAATGGCCGACTCAGCCGCCGTCACCCCCACCGGCATGAGCGCCGTCATGGGCGGCGAGCAGAGCGAGGTCGTCGCCCACCTCGAGGCCAAGGGCCTCACCCCCGCCAACATGAACGGCGCCGGCCAGATCGTCGCCGCGGGCACGCTCGAGCAGCTCGAGGACCTCAAGGCCGAACCGCCGGCCAAGGCCCGCGTCGTGCCGCTGCCGGTCGCCGGAGCGTTCCACACCGAGCACATGGCGCCCGCGCTGGACCGCCTCTCTGCCTTTGCCGGCGCCATCTCGACGCACGACCCGCGCATCCCGCTCGTGTCGAACAAGGACGGTCTCGTCGTCCACGACGGCACGAAGGTGCTCAAGCGTCTCGTCACCCAGGTGCGCAACCCGGTTCGCTGGGATCTCACGATGGAGACGTTCAAGGCCATGGGCGTCACGGGTCTCATCGAGATTCCCCCGGCGGGCACGCTCGTCGGCCTGGCCAAGCGGGCGATGCCCGGCGTCGAGACGCTCGCCGTCAAGACCCCGGACGACCTCGACGATGCGCACCGCATGGTGCGGGAGCACGGCGTGCTCGAGGACGACATCGAACCGGCTTGGCGTCTCGTCATCGCGCCGGCCAAGGGCACGATCACCCGCGCGCCGCTGGCCGAGGGCGACACGATCCGCCCCGGCGAGACGATCGGCCAGGTCGTCACCGCACGTGACGCCTATAACGCCGTGGCGCCGCACGGCGGACGCATCATCGAGTGGCTCGTCGAGGACGAGGACCCGGTGTCGCCCGGCCAGCCGCTCGTCCGCCTGCACCCGGCAGGTGCGTGATGGCGACGATCACCCAGCGCACCGGAGCCGAGTTCACCCGCGTGCTCGGCGTGGGTGCCTACCGCCCGGAACGCCTCGTGACGAACGACGAGATCGTCGGTCCGATCGACTCCTCCGACGAGTGGATCCAGGAGCGATCGGGCATCAAGACCCGTCGCTTCGCGCGCCCCGAAGAGACGATGCTCGACATGGCCGAAGCCGCCGCCCGTGAGGCGATCGCGAACTCCGGCATCGACCCGTCACTCATCGACGGCGTCCTCGTCGGTTCGGTCACCCATCACCTGTTCACCCCAGCGGCTGCACCGATGCTCGCCGACCGCCTCGGGCTCGACAAGCCCGCAGCCATCGACATCGCCGCGGCGTGCGCCGGCTACTGCTTCGGCATCGGCCTGGCCTCGGACATGATCCGCTCCGGCGATGCGAGCCACGTGCTCGTCATCGGCGCGGAGAAACTGACGGACGTTCTCGACCTCACCGACCGCGGTTCGGCGTTCATCTTCGGTGACGGCGCCGGAGCGGCCGTCGTCGGCCCGAGCGACCACGTCGGCATCGGCCCGACGATCTGGGGCAGCGACGGCTCCGGTTGGGAGTCGATCCGTCAGGTAGGCGAAGGCCACCAGGCCGACCCCAAGATCACGATGGCCGGCCAGTCCGTCTTCCGCTGGGCCGTGTGGAGCATGGCTCCGGTGGCACTGCAGGCCGTGGAGGCCGCAGGGCTGACGCCGGACGACATCGACGTGTTCATCCCCCACCAGGCCAACACGCGCATCATCGACGCGATGGTCAAGCAGATGAAGCTGCCCGAGCACGTCAAGGTCGCCCGCGACATCGTCGACATGGCCAACACCTCCGCGGCGTCAGTGCCGCTGGCTGCCGAGCGGATGATCCGTGAGGGCCAGGCCAAGAGCGGCGACATCGCGCTGCAGATCGGCTTCGGTGCCGGCCTCGCGTACGCCGCGCAGGTCATCGAGATTCCGTAACCCACCAGTTCCCGCGCCTCGGCGGGTAACCCGAGGTGAGTCAGATACCGACCTCGATCGAATGCCGATCGAGCAACCACAAGGAGAGACACCATGGCTGCTTCCGAGCAGGAGATCCTCGCCGGCCTCGCCGAGATCGTCAACGAGGAGACGGGCATCGACGCCTCGTCGGTCCAGTCGGACAAGTCCTTCACCGACGACCTCGACATCGACTCGCTGTCGATGATGACGATCGTCGTCAACGCCGAGGAGAAGTTCGGCGTGCGCATCCCGGACGAAGAGGTCAAGAACCTCGTCACCGTCGGCGACGCCGTCAACTACATCAAGAACGCCCAGGCCTGAACCTTCACCAGGCCGGACGACGGTGGCTCACCCGCTCGGTGAGCCACCGCGTCCCACCCGCTTCCGTCACACCCCGCATCGAGGAGTTCGCCTCATGAGCGAGAACCGCCGAGTCGTCATCACCGGCCTTGGAGCCACCACTCCGCTGGGCGCCACCGCGCCCGCCACCTGGGAAGCTCTGCTGGCCGGCAAGAGCGGCGCCCGCACCCTTGAGGAGAGCTGGGTGAGCGAGTACGAGCTGCCCGTCACCTTCGCCGCCACGCTCGCCGAGAGCCCTGCCTCGACGCTGGCGAAGGTCGAGCTCAAGCGCATGGACCCGTTCACGCAGTACGCCATGGTGGCGGCTCGCGAGGCGTGGGCCGACGCCGGCTCCCCCGAGGTCGAGCCGGAGCGCCTCGCCTCCGCCATCGGTACGGGTATCGGCGGCGTGCAGTCGCTGCTCGACCAGTACGACGTGCTCAAGGAGAAGGGCGCGCGTCGCATCTACCCCCTCACTGTGCCGATGCTCATGCCGAACGCTGCCTCCGGCAACGTGTCGATGGAGTTCGGCGCCAAGGCGGGCGCTCACACGTCGGTTTCCGCGTGTTCGTCGGGTGCGGAGTCGATGGGCTTCGCGGCCCAGATGATCGCCTCCGGTCGAGCCGCCATGGCCATCGCCGGCGGTAGCGAAGCACCGATGCACCCGCTGCCGATCGCCGGTTTCGCTGCTGCGCGCGCCATGTCGACGCGCAACGACTCCCCCGAGACTGCTTCGCGTCCGTGGGCTCCCGACCGTGACGGCTTCGTGCTCGGCGAGGGCGCGGCTGTCGTCGTGCTCGAGGAGTACGAGCACGCCAAGGCCCGTGGCGCCACGATCTACGCCGAGTTCGCGGGGCTGGGAATGTCCGCTGACTCCTACCACATCACCGCCGGCGACCCGGAGGGTGCAGGTGCCGCTCGCGCCATGACCGAGGCCATCACGAGCGCCGGGTTGACGCCCGCCGACATCGTGCACATCAACGCTCACGCCACCTCGACGCCGGTCGGTGACGTCGCGGAAGCCACCGCGATCCGACGCGCGTTCGGTGACGCTGCCGGTGGCATCGCGGTCACCGGCACGAAGTCGATGACGGGCCACCTCCTCGGTGCCGCAGGTGCACTCGAGACGCTCATCGCGGCGCTCACCGTCCACCACCGCCTCGTGCCGGCCACGATCAACGTCGACGAGGTGGACGAGCCGTTCGCCGACCTCGACCTCGTGCGCGGCGAGGCGCGCAAGCTGCCCGACGGCGACGTCGCCGTTCTCAACAACTCGTTCGGCTTCGGCGGCCACAACGTCGCCGTAACCCTCAGGAGTGCTTCATGAACGCCCTCACCGCTGCGCCGGAGGCGCCTGCCGCCGACCCGCGCGACCCGAACCTGCGTCTGGAGAACTTTCTCGACGACGGCACGGTGGAGATCATCAACGAGGTCGAGAAGTCGGGCTTCGTCTCGGCGCGTGGCCGCGCGAACGGCGCTCCCGTCGTCGTGTTCTGCTCGGATGCTCGCGTCCAGGGCGGCGCCATGGGCGTCGAGGGCTGCAAGGCGATCGTCGAGGCGTACGACATCGCTCTCGCTGAAGGCACGCCGATCATCGGCCTGTGGCACTCGGGCGGCGCCCGTCTCGCCGAGGGGGTGGTCAGCCTCCACGCCGTGGGTGAGGTGTTCGCCATCATGACGCGCGCCTCGGGCAAGATCCCGCAGATCTCCGTCGTCATCGGAGCCGCCGCGGGTGGCGCGGCGTACGGCCCGGCTCTCACGGACGTCGTCATCATGGCCGAGAAGGGCCGCATCTTCGTCACCGGTCCGGACGTTGTGCGCAGCGTCACCGGCGAGAACGTCGACGCCGCGCGTCTGGGTGGCCCGGAGCCACACGGGCGTCGTTCGGGTGTGGTCCACGTCGTGACGGAGACCGAGGACGAGGCGTTCGAGCGCGGACGCCTGCTCGCCTCCCTCATGGCCGATCAGCGTGAGTTCGATGTCGCGGGCACCGAGGAACGCGACCTGGGCGAAACGTTCCCCGAGAACGCGAAGCGTGCCTACGACGTGCACCCGCTCGTCGACAACCTCTTCGACGACGCGGCCGAGATCATCGAGCTCCACGCGAAGTGGGCGCCGAACATCGTCACGGCCCTGGGGCGTTTCGGTGGACGCACGGTCGGCGTCATCGCGAACAACCCGATGCGCCTCGGTGGCTGCCTCGACTCCCCCGCCGCCGAGAAGACGGCCCGCTTCGTGCGTATGTGTGACGCGTTCGGCATCCCGCTCGTCGTCCTCGTTGACGTTCCGGGTTACCTGCCGGGCGTCGGCCAGGAGTGGGACGGTGTCGTGCGTCGCGGCGCGAAGCTGCTGCACGCGTTCGGCGAGTCGGTGGTCCCGCGCGTGACGCTCGTGACGCGCAAGACGTACGGCGGCGCATACATCGCGATGAACAGCCGTTCGCTCGGCGCGACGAAGGTGTTCGCGTGGCCGAGCGCGGAGCTGGCCGTCATGGGTCACGTCGCGGCCGTGCGCATCCTGCACCGCCGTCGTCTGGCCGAGGTCGAGATCGACGACCGTGCGCGCGTCGAGGAGGAACTGGCAGCGGAGCACGCAGTGCTCGCCGGCGGCTTGGAGCGCGCGCAGGAGATCGGTGTCGTCGACGAGGTCGTCGAGCCGACGAAGACGCGCGGAGCACTCGTGGCTGCGCTCGCCGAGGCTCCGGCTCGCCGAGGCGAGCACGGCAACATTCCGCTGTGACGTTCGCTCACTGACTGCACGCGAAAGGGCGGTGCCTCCCCCAGAGGAAGGCACCGCCGTTTGGTGTGTGGGCGTCGGGGTCAGCCGACGCGGTGGAGCCAGCGCACGGGCGCACCGTCACCGGCGTACCGGAAGGGCTCCAGTTCCTGGTCCCAGGCCGTGCCGAGCAGTTCGGCCATCTCGGCGCGGAACTCCTGCGGGTCGCCGCCGCTCGCCATGAGGGCGCTGCGCAGTCGGTCCTCGCTGACGACGGCGTCGCCGCTGGCGGAGGTCCAGGTGTGATGGATGCCCAGGCTGGGCGTGTGCGACCAACGCGAGCCGTCCGTGCCGGCCGAGGGCTCTTCGGTGACCTCGTAGCGCACGTGATCCCAGCCGCGCAGGGCGCTGGCGAGCCGCGCGCCGGTACCGGCGTCACCGGCCCAGCTGAACTCGGTGCGCACGAGGCCGGGCGCGACGGGCTGATCGGTCCACTCGAGGGACACGTCGAGGCCCAAGATGCTCTCCAGGGCCCATTCGATGTGCGGGCACAGCGCCGCTGGGGTGGAGTGAACGAACACCACCCCGCGGGTCATGACGCGTGAGGACGTCATCGACATCCGAACCTCCTGTGTGCGCGAGGGACGTCTTCCCCAACGACCTCATGCGATTTCAGGTGTTCGAACTGTGCGGTTGTGGCCCCATCATGCCTCACGGGGCACGGCGAAGGCGAGAACGCCGCGCGGGCGGGCGCGGTCGAAAACTGGACTTCGGAGTAGGGCGGGTGGGGCTTGAACCCACGACCCAAGGATTATGAGTCCTCTGCTCTGACCGGCTGAGCTACCGCCCCGAGCCCGGCGCTCAGGCGCCCGGCACTCGCGGAAGTGTAGCCGCTCGCCCCCAAGGACGAGTCCGCAGCCAACACCGGGTGCAGCGCCCACGTGGCCGCGAACCTCCAAAACCCTGTCATACCTATGCTTGTGTGTTTGTACCGATTAGGTCACAGGTGAGCATCCGGTAGCGCTCATCCGTGCAGGCGTTACTACGCTCACATCCATGACTGGAGCCACCACTGCCACCGAGCAGTCCGACATCCGGGCGAAGCGCGGCGAGCCGCTCGTCGTTCTCGAGGGTGTCAACAAGCACTACGGTGACCTGCATGTCCTGAAGGACATCAACCTCACGATCAACCGCGGCGAGGTCGTCGTCATCCTCGGCCCGTCGGGTTCGGGTAAGTCGACGCTGTGCCGCACGATCAACCGCCTCGAGACGATCGAGAACGGCACGATCCAGATCGACGGCAAGGAGCTTCCCGCCGAGGGAGCGGGCCTCGCGAAGCTGCGCGCCGACGTCGGGATGGTCTTCCAGTCGTTCAACCTCTTCGCCCACAAGACGATTCTCGACAACGTGACCCTCGGCCCGATCAAGGTGCGCAAGAAGTCCAAGGGCGACGCCGAGTCGCGCGCCATGGAACTGCTCAAGCGCGTGGGCGTCGACCACCAGGCCAAGAAGTTCCCGGCCCAGCTCTCCGGCGGTCAGCAGCAGCGTGTGGCCATCGCGCGCTCTCTCGCCATGGAGCCGAAGGTCATGCTCTTCGACGAGCCCACCTCCGCCCTCGACCCCGAGATGATCAACGAGGTCCTCGACGTCATGGCGCAGCTGGCCAAGGAGGGCATGACGATGATCGTCGTCACGCACGAGATGGGCTTCGCCCGTCGCGCTGCCGATCGCGTCATCTTCATGGCCGACGGCGAGATCCTCGAGCAGGCTGAGCCCGAAGAGTTCTTCACCAACCCCAAGTCCGATCGCGCCAAGGATTTCCTCGGCAAGATCCTCACCCACTGACCCTCGGGTCAGGTCTTTTACCAGGAGGAAATCCATGATGAAGCGCGCAATCGCCACGGTCGGCGTCGCGTCCCTCGCCCTCGGCCTCAGCGCCTGTGGCGGCAGTGACGACGAGTCGAGCTCCGGCTCGGGCGACAAGGTCAAGATCGGCATCAAGTTCGACCAGCCGGGTCTCGGCCTCAAGGCCGGTTCCGACTACAAGGGTCTCGACGTCGACGTCGCCAAGTACGTCGCCAAGGAAATGGGCTACGAGGCGGACAAGATCGAGTTCGTCGAAACGCCGTCCAAGCAGCGCGAGAAGATGCTCGAGAACGGCTCCGTGAAGATGATTTTCGCGACCTACTCGATCACCGACAAGCGCAAGAAGGTCGTCTCCTTCGGCGGCCCCTACTTCATCGCTGGCCAGTCGGTCCTCGTGAAGTCGGACAGCTCGATCAAGAGCGTCTCCGACCTGTCGGGCAAGAAGGTCTGCTCCGTCACCGGTTCGACGTCGGTCGACAACCTCAAGGAGAAGCAGCCGAACCTCGTGCCCCAGAAGTACGACAAGTACTCCGAGTGTGCTGACGCTCTCGCCTCGGGCGCCATCGAGGCCATGACGACGGACAACACGATCCTCGCCGGCTACGCCAACCAGGATGCCTACAAGGGCAAGTTCAAGCTCGTCGGTGACCCGTTCACCGAGGAGAAGTACGGCGTCGGCCTCAAGAAGGGCGACAAGGCCACCTGCGAGAAGGTCAACGCCGCGATCAAGAAGATGGTCGACTCCGGCGAGTGGAAGAAGGCCGTCGAGGCCAACCTCGGCGCCGACTTCAAGTACGACACCAAGGTGAACCCGCCGAAGTCGTTCGAAGCCTGCTCCTGATCTATCTGACGCGGCGGGTGGGGCCGGTGAACTTTCACCAGCCCCACCCGCCTCGCACGTTCCGAAAGGCATTGCATGTCAACGCTTTTCAGCGATTATGATCTGCTGTCCGCGCTGTGGATGACGATCAAGCTGACGATTGCTGCGGCTATCGGTTCCCTCGTCGTGGGCACCCTGGTCGCCGTTCTGCGCATGTCGCCGGTGCCGATGCTGCGTTTCCTGGGCACCTCGTACGTCAACATCTTCCGCAACACGCCGCTGACGCTCATCATCCTGTCGTGCAACCTCGTGCTGTGGGCAAAGCTGGGTATCAACCTGGCTGACAGCAAGAGCCCCGACTTCTTCGACACGAACAACTTCCGCCTCGCGGTCGTCGGTCTCGTGCTCTACCACGCGTCGTACGTCTGTGAGGCGCTGCGTTCCGGTGTGAACACCATTCCGCTCGGGCAGGCCGAGGCCGCTCGCTCGATCGGTCTGACGTTCGGGCAGTCGCTGCGCGAGGTTATCCTCCCCCAGGCCTTCCGCGGCTCGATTGTTCCGTTGGGCAACGCCCTGATCGCCCTCACGAAGAACACGACGGTCGCCGTCGTCATCGGCGTGGCTGAAATGGCGGCAATGCTCGCGAAGGTCACCGAGGACGACCCGGGTCTGCTCAACCAGGCCTTCGTGGCCTCGGCGATCGCCTTCGTCCTCCTGACCCTGCCGACCGGACTCCTCGTCGGCCACCTCGGCAAGAAGTTGGCGGTGAAGCGATGAGCGCCGGAGTTCTCTTCGACGCGCCGGGCCCCAAGGCCCGCCGTCGTCACATGATCCTGACCGGGGTCGGTGTCCTGCTGTTGGCAGCCGTCCTCTGGGTCGTCTACAAGCGACTTGACGACAAGGGACAGTTCACGGCCGCCATGTGGAAGCCGTTCACGGATCCTGAGCTGTGGAAGGAATACATCCTCCCCGGCCTCGTGGGCACGCTGAAGGCGGCCTTCGCCGGCATGATCGGCGCGACGATCTTCGGTGTCATCTTCGCGATGGCTCGCATGTCGCAGATCAAGCCCCTGAGCTGGGCCGCGGGTGTCATCGTCGAGTTCGGGCGCGCCGTCCCCGTCCTGCTCATGATGCTGTTCCTCTACGGCGCACTCACCCGCGGCGGCGCCGAGGACATCCACGCCTTCATCGCGACCGTCACGGCCCTCGTCATCTACAACGGTTCCGTGGTCGCCGAGGTCATCCGCTCCGGCGTCGACCAGCTGCCCAAGGGCCAGCGCGAGGCGGGTGTCGCGATCGGTCTGACCGACTCGCAGACGCTGCGTTCGATCCTGCTCCCCCAGGCTGTCACCGCGATGCTGCCGACCCTGATCAGCCAGCTCGTCGTCATCCTCAAGGACACGGCGCTGGGTTACCAGGTTCAGTACGGCGAGATGCTCTACAAGGGCAAGAACGCCTCGACGATCTTCGCCAACATCGTGCCGACGCTCATCGTCATCGGCACGATCTACATCCTGCTCAACTACGCGATCTCCAAGGTCGCCGTGCTCGCTGAGAAGTGGCTGCAGAACCGCGGCCGCGCAGCCGAGGACAGCGCTCAGGGCGGCGGCCCGGCGAGCGGCGTCACAGCCGGTGTCGCAACGGTCGGGGCCCCCGGCGTCGACCTCGCCGCACACAACAAACAGGTGTAGGTCGATCCCTCGACGAGGCCCCCACGGTCTGATCGTGGGGGCCTCGTTCGCACCTGTTCACCGACCCGGAGACGGGCAACGAAAAAGGGCCGCTTTCGCGGCCCTTCTCGTTGTGCTCCCCCACTTGGACTCGAACCAAGAACCCTCCGATTAACAGTCGAATGCTCTGCCAATTGAGCTATAGGGGAATGCTTGACCCAGCGGCCCGGGCTCTCACCCGAACGTTTGGCGCGCCGTAACTGTAGCAAAGGTTTCTCAGCCGTTCATAATCGCCTTGCCACCGGTTCAGCGCATGCCGGCCTCACGCAGTCGGTTGAGCTGGGTCTGCAGTTCGAACAGCCTCGCGCTGGCCGCGCGGGAGTCGTCGGCGTAACCGCTCGCGCCCGGGTCCAGACGGCGCAGGCGGCCCAGAGCGTCGGCGATCGCCGCGTTGAGCGCGCCCTCCTGCACGTTCTGGATGAGCGCCCCGACGTAGCGCTCGTCGGGGCGCCCCGTCGTCGGGTCGAGCTTCGTCGGCAGGTCGCGCACGACGAGTTCGGTGAGCACGTCGTGCAACTGCGGGTCGGTGCTCGAGCGGATGGCCTCGTTCCACGCCCCGATGGACGTCACACGTGACGGCCCGCCCGCCTTGATCGCAGCATCCAGGATGAACCGGTGCGCCGGCGCGCGAAGGTCGCCGGGGCGCAGTTGCTCGAAGACGGTGCCCTTCAACGACTCGGGGTACTGGAGCATCACCTGGAGCAACTGCCGCTCCCCCGCGATCGTCGGATCACGAGGATCCGGCTTGGGGATACCCGGACGCTCCGGCGCGACCGGGATGCCCGCGTCGGGGCGACTGGCTGTCTCGTTCTGCTGCTGCCCCTCAGGTGGACGCTGGGCCGTGGCACGCCGGTTCTCGTAGCGTCGAGCCGTACCGCCCTTGGGCGCGGTACGAACGGCGGCGTTGAGCTGTTCGATCTCAACACCGATCCAGCCCGCCACCGTGCGCACGTACTCCGGACGCAACGTCGTGTCGCGGATGCCCGCAATGATCGGCGCAACAGCCTTCATCGCCGATACGCGACCCTCGGCGTGGTCGAGATCGAACCCGAAGATCGTCGTACGCACCGCGAACTCGAACATGGGCACCGCGTCGTTGATGAGGGCCTTGACCGCCTCGTCGCCGTGGCGCAGCCGCAGGTCGCACGGGTCCATACCGTCCTTCGCGACGGCCACGAACGACTGGGACGCCCAGCGCTGATCCTCCTCGAACGCCTTCATCGCTGCCTTCTGGCCGGCTGCGTCGCCGTCGAAGGTGAAGATGACACGGGCCGGCGTACCACCGGCCTCGTCCCGCATGATGCGGCGCAACGACTTGATGTGGTCGACGCCGAAGGCCGTGCCACAGGTCGCGACGGCGTTGTCGACGCCGGCCAGGTGCGCGGCCATGACGTCGGTGTACCCCTCGACGACGACAGCGCGGCGCTCACGCGAGATCGTCTTCTTCGCGAGGTCGAGGCCGTAGAGCATGTGGGTCTTCTTGTAGATCGGCGTCTCGCTCGTGTTGAGGTACTTCGCCTCGATGCGGTCGTCGTCGAAGATCCGGCGCGCGCCGAAGCCGACGGTGTCGCCCGTGATGTCACGGATCGGCCACACCACTCGCCCGCGGAAGCGGTCGTAGAGCCCGCGCGAGGACTGCCCCGCCAGACCAGAGGCCGTCATCTCGTCGGGGTTGAAGCCCTTGGCCTGGAGGTGCGCGACAAGAGCGTCACCGGAACGCGGCGCAAAGCCGACGCCGAAGTGCTTGGCGTGGGTGCCGTTGAAGCCCTTGGCCCGCAGGAAGTCACGCCCGGCGCGGGCATGCTCGCCCTTGTCGCCGATGAGCCGCTCGAGGTAGAACTCCTCGGCCACCCGGTGGGCCTCGACGAGACGCATGCGGCGCCCGGCCGGCTCGCGGTCGGGGCGCTCGCCCTCCTCGTAGCGCAGCTCCAAGCCGACCTTCGCGGCCAGACGCTCGACGGCGTCCGTGAACGTGAGGTGCTCGAGCTCCATGACGAAGGAGATGACGTCGCCCGACTGGCCACACCCGAAGCAGTGGTAAACGCCGACAGCGGGGCGCACGGTGAAACTCGGCGTCTTCTCGTCGTGGAACGGACACAGGCCCTTGAGCGAACCGGCACCGGCCCGACGCAGCGTGACGTGCTCGGAGACGACGTCCTCGATGTCCACGCGGTCCTTGACGGCAGCGATGTCCTCCGCCTTGATGAGACCGGCCACGTCGCTCCTTCCGGGATCTTCACGCGTCCCCTCAGTCTAGGCGCGAGGGGTGTTCGCCTGGCTCAGTGACTGTGGACGCCGAGGCGCACGGCCCGGGCGTCCGTCAGGCTCGCCACTTGGTCCACGACGACGCGTAGCGCCTCCGCGTCCGACGTGGCGTGTTCGATGTCGTCGAGGAACATGGGGTCCATGTCGTCCGGATGCTGGGCGAAGTGCGCCACGAGCGCCTCCACGACCTCACGCTGCCGTGTGTGCTGTTCGTCGCGCATCGGAGTGAACATGACGAAGTGCGCCGAGATTCCCTTGAGCACGGCCACCTGAGCGCGCACGTCGTCCGGGATGACGAGGCGTGCCTCGTAGCGCACGAGCGGGGCACTGCCGTAGCGCTCCCGCGTGGCGTCCTCGGGCGCTGCCGCGAAGCGTCCGACGAGGGTGCTCGTCATGTCCTTGAGAGCCGCGAGATCGCGGCGGGTGCCGTCGTACGTCGCTGGAAGGTCGTCACGCAGAACCCGTTCCAGCGCTTCGTCGAGGACTGCCGCCGGCAGGTCGGGCGCATACATCCGTGCGGCCACCTCGACGACAGCCGCCCGCTCCGCCGTGCCGTCGAGCGCCTTCAGGTCCAGGGCCTCGGCCGCGATGGCGTCCTCGACGTCGTGCACGCTGTAGGCCACGTCGTCGGCCCAGTCCATGATCTGCGCCTCGAGACACGTGCCGCCTTCCACACCGTCACGCACGAAGTCGAAGACGTCGCGATCGTCCTCGTACACCCCGAACTTGCGGGAGCCCTCGGGGCCGTGGCCGCGCCGCCAGGGGTACTTCGTCGACGCGTCGAGCGTCGCCCGCGTGAGGTTGAGCCCGGCAGGGCGCCCCTTCGGGGTCTGACGCTTCGCCTCGAGGCGTGTGAGGAGTCGGAACGTCTGGGCGTTGCCCTCGAAACCACCGATGTCGTCGCACAGAGCGTCGAGGACCTGCTCACCGAAGTGCCCGAACGGTGGGTGCCCCAGATCGTGGGCCAAACATGCGGCGTCGACGACGTCGCTGTTGCACCCGAGAGCGTCTGCCAGTTCGCGCCCGATCTGCGCCACCTCGAGTGAATGTGTCAACCGGTTGCGAACGAAATCGTCCGTACCTGCCTGCCACACCTGCGTTTTCGTCGACAACCGGCGCAAGGCCGCCGAGTGGACGATGCGCGCCCTGTCGCGCGCGAAGTCATCACGATCGGAGCGCTTACGTGTCAGATCCTCGACGACGTAACGCTCGCGGTCGGCGGCGGTGTAGGCGTTCAGCGAAGGGCCTCGAGCTGCTTGCGAAGGTCGGTGGCCCAGCCGTTGAGCCAGTCGCGGCGCATCTCGTTCCAGGCGTCTGCGATGAAGTCGCTGGGGAACATGATGCTCGACTCGTCCGGCAGGGAAAGACCCAGGTCGCGGCCGTCCGCATCGGTGATGACGCGCCACTCGAGGACGGACTCCAGCGTCAGCCACTGGCCGAGCGCGAAGCCGAGCATGGCGACGAACGGCGTCGGATCCTCACGCTCGTCCTCGTCCTGGTCAAGGACGTCGTCGACGTAGCTCTCGTACGCGCGATCGATGGAGCGGACATCCGTGACGTCGATGTTCCAGCGCGCAGCATCGTCGAGCCACTTGTCGAGCACCTCCTGCTCGGCCGGCCCCACGGGTTCGATGGTGATCTCGCTCATCAGCTGGCCCTCCCGTAGCGCACGCGAGCGCGCTCGCGCGCCTTGATCGCCTCGACCTCTCGGTCCTTCGGCGGAGCGTTGGTGACCAGGGAGTCGATGAGTTCGCGCGACGCCGCGGTGATCACCTCGACGGCCGCCTCGTACGCGGCCTCGTTGGCGGCGGAGGGCTTGGTGGATCCACCGATCTTGCGCACGTACTGCAACGCTGCGGCGCGCACCTCGTCGTCGGTGGCCGGAGGCTCGAAGTTGTTCAACGGACGGATGTTGCGGCACATGCGCATAGCGTTGCACATTCCGCCCACTACGACGGCAGTCGAGCGGCCCCGCCCACTACGCTGAGAGCATGACTCGCCTCCCGCACCCCCTGGTCTCGGCCACGCGCCTGAAGCAGCGCCTCGACGCCGGTGAACCCATCACGCTGCTCGACGCGCGGTGGGTGCTCGGTGGCGAATCGCAGCGTCCTGCCTACGCAGAAGCTCACCTTCCCGGCGCACGCTGGGTGGAGTTCGAGGACGCCCTCACCGGAACGCCGGGCGACGGCGGAGAAGGTGGCCGTCACCCCATGCCGAACCGGAAGAGCTTTCAGTCGGCCATGCGCGCCGCCGGCGTGATGAACGACGTTCCGGTCGTCGTCTACGACGCCTCCAACTCCCTGGCGGCCGCCCGTGCGTGGTGGCTTCTGCGCTACTTCGGCAAGCTCGACGTCCAGGTCCTCGACGGAGGGTTCGACGCCTGGGTCGCCGCGGGTGGCGACGTCGTGCCCGGCGAGGACTCCGCCGCCGAGGAAGGCGACTTCGTCGCCACACCGCGCCATCTCACCGCCGTCGACGCCGAAGGTGCAGCCGACCTCGCAGACCGCCACCTGCTCATCGACGCCCGATCCCCCGAACGTTTTGCCGGCCAGAACGAACCGGTCGACGCCGTCGCCGGACGCATCCCCGGCGCCGTCAACATCCCCGCCCTGTCGAACGTCGGCCCAGACGGGCGCTTCCTGTCGACCGACGACCTCGCCATGCGGTTCACCGCCAAGGGCCTGCCCACGCACCAGCGCGTCGGCGTGTACTGCGGCTCCGGTGTGCAGGCCATGCACCTGGCTCTCGCCCTCGAAGTGAGCGGCGTGTTCCCGGACCCGGCCGTCTACGTCGGATCGTGGTCGGACTGGATCACCGATCCCGATCGTCCGGTCGAGAGCGACGCCTGGACCTGAGCCCCCGTTCCACCGACGAAACGGCCGTGGCCGCTCCCCGACTGATCGGGAGCGGCCACGGCCGTTCGGCGTGCGGTGTGGCTCAGACGCGCTTGGGCAGGCCCAGGGTGACGTCGGCCTCGGCCTCGAGCTCGAGCGCCTTCTCCGGCTCGGCCTTCATGTCGGTGCCGAGCGTCGGCATGACCGAGCGCAGCTCGTTCTCCCACGTGCTCCACTCGTCCTTGAACGACGTGCGCAGGATGTCGAGCGCGATCGGCACTGCGGTGGACGCACCCGGCGAGGCGCCGAGCACGCCGGCGATCGAGCCGTTCGCCGAGCTGATGACCTCGGTACCGAACTGGAGCGTGCCCTTCGTGCCCGAAGCGGGCTTGATGATCTGCGCGCGCTGACCGGCGACGAAGAGCTTCCAGTCCTCGCTCTTGGCCGTCGGGGCGAAGTCACGCAGCGCCTCGATGCGCTTGGCCTGGTTGGCGATGAGGTCCTGCGCCAGCACCTTCGTCAGGCCGAGGTTGTCGAGACCGGCCGTCGCGATCGGCAGGAGGTTGTCACCGCGCAGCGACGCGAAGAGGTCGAGAACCGAGCCCTCCTTGAGGAACTTCGGCACGAGGCCCGCGAACGGACCGAACAGCGCGGTGCGCTGGCCGTCGATGATGCGGGCGTCGAGGTGCGGCATCGACATGGGCGGAGCACCCTCGGCGGCCTTGCCGTACACCTTCGTGTTGTGCTTCGAGGTGAGCGCCGTGTTCTCCGTTGACAGGAACGTGCCGGAGACCGGGAACAAGCCGTAACCCTTGACCTCGGGAACGCCCGCCTTGCGCAGCAGCTTCAGCGTGTAGCCGCCGGCGCCGACGAGCACGAGCTTCGTGCGCACCGTCTTGGCGGCACCGTCACGCAGGTTCTTGACCGCGACGTTCCACATGCCGTCGGAGTTGCGCGAGATGTCGGTGACGTCGTGCTCGAGCTCCAGCGAACCACCGCGGGCCGTGAAGTCGGTGAAGAGCTGTCGCGTCACGGCACCGAAGTCGACGTCGGTACCGCTCGGGGCATAGGTGGCGGCGATCTTCTCACCAGCAGGGCGGCCCTCGATGAGCAGCGGCGACCACTGCTCGATCTGGCCGTAGTCCTCCGAGTGCTCCATGTCGTGGAAGAACGGGTGCGCCGAGAGAAGACGGTAACGCTCACGCAGGAACTTCTGGTTCGCGTCGCCCTTGACGAACGACATGTGCGGCGTGTTGTTGATGAACGTCGACGGCTCACGCAGAGCGCCCTCGCGCACGAGCGAACCCCAGAAGGTCTTCGTCGTCATGAACTGCGAGTGGATGCCGATGGCCTTCGTGATGTCGACGCTGCCGTCGGGCATCTCAGGCGTGTAGTTGAGCTCGCACAGCGCCGCGTGGCCGGTGCCCGCGTTGTTCCAGCCGTTCGACGACTCCTTCGCCACGGCGTCCAGACGCTCGTAGACGCTCAGTTTCCACTCGGGGTGGACTCGCTGGATCATGGCCGCCAGCGTTGCGCTGACGATGCCGCCTCCGATGAGAACGACGTCCACGGACTCGGATGCGCTCTTCGCGCCCTCGTTGTTCACCCACATACCCCTTCACATCGCGTATTCAGGCTCTCCCGACGACGATACTCGGCGGTCACGACCCGCGGCCACTCGGTGTGCACGCTGTGACGCGTTGCTCAGCCGCCGGAGTTCTCCGCCTCGGCCTCGGCGACCCACGCCGCCTGCTGCGCGGTGAGGTCCTGCGTGTCCAGCCACCCCTCGGGTAGGACGACGCGTCGCTCGCTTCCGGCGCGACCGCGCGGCCCCTCCGCAGGGGCGCCGGGCCACGGCTGGTCGAGGTCGAGGCTCGCGATGAGGTCGTCGAGCGAGGCGAGCGAATCGACGAGCGCCAACTGGTGGCGAAGCTGCGAGCCGACGGGGAAGCCCTTGAAGTACCAGGCGATGTGCTTGCGAATGTCGCGGCAGCCCTTGACCTCGTCGTCGTAGAACTCGACGAGGTACTCGGCATGACGACGCAGCGTGGCGCACACCTCCCCGAGGCCGGGGTCGACGCGGGCGTCGGAGCCGGCGAAGGCGGCAGCGAGTTCGGTGAAGAGCCACGGACGACCGAGGCAGCCGCGTCCGACGACGACGCCGTCGCACCCGGTCTCGGTGACCATGCGCAGCGCGTCGTCCGCGGACCAGATGTCGCCGTTGCCGAGCACGGGGATGCTCGTCACCGTCTGCTTGAGGTCGCGGATGGCGCTCCAGTCGGCGTGACCCGAATAGGCCTGCGACGCGGTGCGCGCGTGGAGCGCGACGGCGGCCGCGCCCTCGCCCTCGGCGATGCGGCCGGCCTCGAGGAAGGTCAGGTGGTCGGCGTCGATGCCCTTGCGCATCTTGACGGTGACGGGAATGTCGTACGGCGCCGCTTCACGGATGACCGAGCTGACGATGCCGCGGAACAGCTCCGTCTTCCACGGCAGGGCCGAGCCGCCGCCCTTGCGCGTCACCTTGGGTACCGGGCAGCCAAAGTTGAGGTCGATGTGGTCGGCGCGTCCCTCGCTCGCGAGGATGCGGGCCGCGCGTCCGGCGTTGACCGGATCGGTGCAGTACAGCTGGATCGAACGAGGGTTCTCGTCCGGGTCGGTTTCGATGAGCTTCATCGTGATGGGGGTGCGCTCGACGAGGGCGCGCGAGGTGATCATCTCGCTGACGTAGAGCGACGTCGCACCGCTCGCCCCACCGGCCACGGCGCCCTCGGTGCCGTACTGACGGCACAGGCGTCGGAAGGCCCGGTTCGTGATGCCCGCCATCGGCGCGAGCACAACCGGGGAGTCGATCGTGTGGCGCCCGATCTGCAGGGGCGCGAGAACGGGCGTGGCGGGGCGGTCGAGAACAGTCATCGCGTCCCATTCTCCCACCTCGCAGCGAGTGCCCCGAAAGCGCGAGCGCGGGCGTCCACTACGCTTGTTCGGTGCCCGAGAACGAGTCCACGAACGACCAGCGCCCCGAAGTCTCCGTCAGCACGACGCGCGCGAAGGTGATGCACGCGTCCGACCCCGCCGTCGGCGCGATGGCCCGCCTCCCCCAGGGCGCCGTCGTCACGGCGTTCGTCGTCGTCATGGTGATTGGCATCGTCTTCCGGGGCGTCATCGGCGCGATCTGCTTCGGCCTCGTCTCGCTCGTGTTGGGCTGGCTGCTCTACCTGTCGTGGAACCAACTGCGCCCCGTCGACCGACTGGCGCGCGCCGCCGTCCTGTGTCTGACGGTGGCCGTCACCGTCGTCCTCGCCGTTCCCAAGTGAGCGATTTTGACAATGATTCTCACTTGAGGTGAGAATGGTTGTCATGCTTCGCACCTCACGCCTCAGCCTCGCCGCATCCGCCCTCGTCGTCACCACGGCCCTCACGGCCTGTGGTTCGGGATCGTCGAATTCGGGTTCGGGCGACAAGGTCGAGACGGTCGCGAGCTTCTACGCCCTGCAGTACGCGCTCGAGCGCATCGGCGGCGACCGTGTGGAGGTCTCCTCGCTGACGAAGCCCGGGCAGGAGCCGCACGACATCGACCCCTCGCCCAAACAGATCGCCTCGCTGGCCGACGCCGACCTCGCGGTCTACCTCAAGGGGTTCCAGCCGAGCGTCGACGCGGCCGTCTCCTCGAACGCGAAGAAGGACAAGACGCTCGACGTCGCACCCGATGCGGACATGACGCTCAAGCTGTCGTCGACCGAGAGTGTCGGCGGCGAGGCCCACGAGCACAGCGAGGGCGACGGTCACGACCACAGCGGGGACACGGACCCGCACTTCTGGCTCGACCCGGTGCGCTACAAGGCCGTCGTTCAGGCCGTCGGTGCGCGCCTGGCCAAGGCCGATCCGGAGGGCAAGGCCACGTACGAGGCGAACACGAAGAAGATGGTGGCCGACCTCGACGCGCTGGACACCGAGTTCAAGAGCGGCTTGGCGAACTGCACGAACAAGACCCTCGTCACGGGCCACGCGGCGTTCGGCTACCTCGCGAGCCGGTACGGTTTCACGCAGGTCGGCGTCAGCGGCGTCTCCCCCGAGGCCGAGCCCACGCCGCAGCGCCTCAAGGCCGTGGCCGCGTTCGCGAAGAAGCACGCCACGACGACGATCTACTCGGAGACCCTCGTCTCACCGAAGACCGCCGAAACGGTGGCCAAGCAGACCGGTGCGAAGGTCGCCGTGCTCGACCCGCTCGAAGGCCTGACCGACGCGAGCAAGGGCAAGAACTACTTCGAGGTCATGAAGTCCAACCTCACAACGCTGAAGCAGGGGCAAGGGTGCAAGTGAAGGACGACAGTGAGCCGGTGATTCGGCTGCGCTCGGCCGCGTTCGGCTACGAAGGGCGGGCCGTCGTCAGTGACGTCGACCTCGACATCAATCACGGCGAGATCATCGCGGTGCTCGGGCCGAACGGTTCCGGTAAGTCGACGCTGATGCGCGGCGTGCTCGGCCTCAACGACCACGTGAGCGGCGAGGTGGAGCTCTTCGGCACGCCCGCGGCCGAGTTCAAGGAGCGCACGCGCATCGGCTACGTGCCGCAACGCCACACGCTCTCGGGGTCCGTTCGGGCGACGGTCGAGGAGATCGTCGAAGTCGGCCGGCTGCCGCACCGACGCTGGTACCAGCGCGCGAGCGCCGAGGATCGTCGTCTCGTCGCCGAGGCCCTTTCCGAGGTAGGCCTCGCCGACCGTGCGCTCGCCGACGTCTCCACGCTCTCGGGCGGTCAGCACCGTCGCGTCCTCATCGCTCGAGCGCTCGCCGCACAGCCGGACGTCCTCGTCATGGACGAGCCGACGGCGGGCGTCGACACGGCCAGCCAGGAGGTGCTCGCCGAGGTGCTCCAGAGCCTCGCCGCGACCGGTGTCACCATGGTGATCGTCACCCACGAGATCGAAGCGCTGCGCGGCGTCATCACCCGCGTCGTCGAGGTGACCCATGGGCACATCTCCTTCGACGGCACGCCCGGCGAGTACGGGCAGCGGTTCGCCCGCACCATCTCCGACGACCACCTGCACGTTCCCGGCGCTCACGACGCACACCACGACGCCGAGCACCACGTGCCCGGCCCGAGTTACGCCGTCGGACCGCTCGATCCGTCCCCACGCCACGAAGGAGGCCGACGTGGCTGAACTGTTCGCCCTCGACGCGATGCGTCACGCGCTCGTCGCGGCGCTGCTCGTCGGTGCTGCGGCGCCGGCGGTCGGCGTCTTCCTCGTCCAGCGCCGCCTGTCGCTCATCGGTGACGGCATCGGCCACGTCGCCCTGGCGGGCGTGGCCGTCGGTGTGCTCTTCTCGACGTCACCCATCCTGACGGCCCTCATCGCTGCCGTCCTGGCCGCGTGCGCCATCGAGTTCATCCGCCTGCGCGGCACGACGAACGCCGACGTGGCGCTGGCCGTCATGTTCTACGGCGGCATCGCGGCCGGCGTCGTGCTGCTGGCGCGCGCGGACAACGCGGGTCAGACGTCGATCAACCAGTACCTCTTCGGTTCGATCCTCACGACGGCCAGCGACCAGCTGTGGCAGTTCGGTGCCCTGGCGCTCGTCGTCGTCGGCGCCACGACGGTGCTGCGCAAGCGCCTTTTCGCCGTCGCGAACGACGAGGAGTACGCGCGTGCGGTCGGCCTCCCCGTCGTGCCGCTCAACCTCCTGCTGTCGATCCTCACGTCGGTGACGGTGGTGCTCTCGATGCGCGTCATCGGCCTGCTGCTCATCTCGGCGCTGATGATCCTGCCGAACGCGACCGGCCAGATCCTCGCCCGCAGCTTCCGCCTGACGACGGCGATCGCCGTGATCATCGGATGCCTCAGCGGCCTCAGCGGCGTCGTGTCGGCCTACTACCTCGACACCCCGCCCGGCGGAACGGTCGTGCTCGTGGCCGTCGGCATCTTCCTGGCCGCGTCCTTCGCGAGCGCCGTCGTGCGTTCCACTCGGGCGCGGCATGCGCGTCGGGTCACGCATCACGCGCACGAGCACCGAGAGGGTTGCGGTCACCCGGCGGTGCGCCACGGTGACCACGTCGACTACCTTCACGACGGCGAGTACCACGCACCGCACAAGGACCACTGGGACGCTCACGCGCCCGCCGATGCTGCGCCGAGCCCGAGGAGGCACGATGTCGACGCGTAAGCCCACCCGCCAGCAGGCCGCCGTCAGCGCCAAGCTCGACGAACTGGACGACTTCACCTCAGCGCAGGAGTTGCATGCACAGCTGCGTGCCTCCGGCGAGACGGTCGGCCTCGCCACCGTGTACCGCACACTGCAGAACCTCGCCGGGGACGGCACCGTCGACGTGCTGCGCACCGATGACGGCGAGGCGATCTACCGCAGCTGCGCGACGTCGAAGCATCACCACCACCTCGTGTGCCGTAACTGCGGGCACACGGTCGAGGTGGAGGGCCCGACCGTCGAGCATTGGGCCGACTCGGTGGCCGCGCACCACGGCTTCACCGAGGCGACACACCAGATCGAGATCTTCGGATTGTGCGCGCAGTGCTCGACGAGGAAGACGCACGTCTCGCTCTGACATCGCACAGCCCGCGCCTCGTCGGCGCGCGCTCGTCAGTCGATGAGGCCGTCGTCGTCGTAGATGCCACCGTCAGGGGCGTCGGGGTCGGCCATGAGCTGCGGGTCGTAGCCGGCCTTCGGCTTGGCCGCCGGCGCCGCGGCCGCTTGGCTCTCAGCCGCAGTCACCGCGTCGACGGCGCCGCCGTAGCGACGGTCGCGGCGGGCGTAGGTGTCCACGGCTTCCCAGAGCATCCGACGGTCGAAGTCGGGCCACAGGGTGTCGAGGAAGACCATCTCCGCGTAGGCGCTCTGCCAGAGCTGGAAGTTGCTCGTGCGCTGCTCGCCGGAGCTGCGCACGAAGAGGTCGACGTCCGGAAGCTCGGGCGCGTAGAGGTAGCTCTGGATCGTCTTCTCGGTGATCTTCTTCGGCGACAGACGACCGGCGGCGACGTCCTCGGCCATGGCGCGAGTGGCGTCGACGAGTTCGGCACGACCGCCGTAGTTGACGCACATCTGCAGGGTGCAGACGGTGTTGTTCTTCGTGCGCTCCTCAGCGCGCTCAAGTTCGCGCACGACAGAGCGCCACAGGCGAGGCTTGCGGCCACTCCAGATGACGCGCACGCCCCACGAGTCGAGCAGGTCGACGCGGCGACGGATCGTGTCGCGGTTGAAGCCCATGAGAAAGCGCACTTCCTCGGGCGAGCGGCGCCAGTTCTCCGTCGAGAAGGCGTAGGCGGAGATGTTCTTGACGCCGATGTCGATGCAGCCGGCGACGACGTCGATGAGCATCGCCTCGCCCGCCTCGTGGCCCTTGGTGCGCGGCAGGCCTCGCTCGTTCGCCCAGCGGCCGTTGCCGTCCATCACCATGGCGATGTGCTGAGGAATCAGCTCGGCCCGGATCGCCGGGGGCGTGGCCCCACTCGGGTGCGGTTCGGGCTTGATCGGCGTCACGAATGGTGTCCTTCCGAGGCGGTCGCGGGGGCAGCCGGACGAGCGGGTGCCGCGGCGATCTCGTGGTCTCCGCGGTCGACGTGGCGCAGCGAGCGTACGCCGTGTTCAAGGTGCCACTGTACGTACGAGGCGATGAGGGCACTCGACTGGCGGCGCACGCGATCATCGGTGGCGGCGACGCCGATCCAGTCGCCTCGCATGAGGGCGTCCATGAGGACGAAGGTCTCCGGCGCGGGCGCGCTTGAACCCGGTGGCCGGCACTGAGGGCACACCGCTCCCCCGGACGCGACGTTGAACGAGCGGTGCGGACCCGGGTCGCCGCAGCCGGCGCAGTCGCGGAAGCTCGGCGTCCAGCCGGCCGTGGCGACGGCGCGCACGAGGTAGGCGTCGAGCACGAGGTAGGCCGGAATCTCGTTCTGCGCAAGGGCCGCCAGGGCTCCCGCGAGGAGGTTGAAGTGGGCGAGGACGCGGTCGGAATCCTCACAGAGCCGGTCGGCCGTCTCGAGCATGGCGGCGCAGGCGGTATAGGCCGAGTAGTCCTTGGAGATGGCGTCGCCGTACGGAGCGAGGATGTCGACCTGGGTCACGGTGTCGAGGTTGCGCCCCTCGTACATCTGCACGTCGATGACCATGCCCGGTTCGAGGCGCGCCCCGAACTTCGACTTCGTCTTACGCACGCCCTTCGCGACGGCACGCTTCTTGCCGTGGTTGCGGGTGAGCATCGTGATGATGCGGTCGGCCTCCCCCAGCTTGTGGGTACGCAGCACGATCGCTGCGTCGCGGTAGAGGGCCATGACTCCATTGTCTCGCGGGCGTCAACACGGGGCGGGTGGGCGCGCCGTTGCCGAGTTCGGTTCCGCTTCTTGGTGACGGTTGGGGCAGGTGGTGACGTTTGTCCGTCACCACCTGCCCCAACCGTCACCACCTAGCGGCCACCAGGTGCGCGCTCAGTGCTCCTCGATGTGCAGGGCCCCGGACGGGCAGCGCCCCACAACCTCGCGCAGGTGATCGGCGGAGGCTTCGTCGGGAGCTTGCTCGGGATTGATCCAGGGACGCTCGGACGTGTTGAAGACGCTCGGCGTTCAGTGCTCCAGCTGGTGAGGTTTGCTGCGGTTGGTGACGTTGCAACGTCACCATCCGCAGCAAACCTCACCAGCTGACCTCCGTCGCAGCTCTCCCATGCCATAATCGAACGCATGTTCGGAGGTTTACAGGGTTCACTGCTCGACCAGGTCGACGAGGTCGGCGTCCGCCCGCTCGCCGGCGCCGTACGTCGCACCGAGTTGTCGCGTGGTGCGTGGGTCGATCTGCGCCCGGGCTTCATCACCGGCGCTGACGAACTGTTCACGCGCCTCAATCTCGGCGGTAGCGCCGGAGTCGACTGGCAGGGTGAACGTCGCGTCATGTGGGAGAAGGAAGTGGAGACGCCACGCCTCCTGCGCTTCTACCGCAGCGACGAGACGTGGCCCGACCCGGTGATGCGCGAAGCGCAGGACGCCCTGAGTCGGCACTACTTCCCGGAACTCGGGGAGCCCTTCACCACGGCAGGAATGTGCCTGTACCGCGACGGCCGAGACTCTGTCGCGTGGCACGGCGACAAGGAGGGCCGCTCGAGCACGCAGGACACGATGATCGCCATCGTCTCGATCGGCTCACCGCGCACCCTTGCGCTGCGTCCCGTCGGAGGCGGCAACAGCCTGCGCTTCCAGATCGGGCACGGCGACCTGCTCGTCATGGGCGGCAGCTGCCAGAGGACCTGGGAACACGCGGTGCCGAAGACGACCAAGCCCGTCGGCCCGCGCATCAGCATCCAGTTCAGGCCGTACAACGTCCGCTGAAGCCACTCGTGCTGGGCGAACGTCCAGCGTCGCCGCATAGAGTCCACGCATGGACGCTGCACAGAGACTGATCCGGGGCCAGGAGCTCATGGACGCCGTCATCGCCGACACCGAGGCCATCCGCGCGCTCACGCGCGACCTGCCCGCCATGGGCGAGCGCTTCGACGCCGTCGACGCCGCCCACCACGAGACGTGGAGCGAGAACCCGGACGACCCGGGCGCGGTCTCGATGCCCGTCATCAGCGACGACTACCCGTGGGACATCGCGACGGCCCGCAGCAATGCGCTGCGTCACCTCGTGCGCACCGCCGCCGACCTGCACACCCAGGAGCGTGACGCGTGAGCACCGACGCAACGAACAGTTCAGCGAGTGAGCCTCTGAAGACTGGTCGCGATCAGAGCACCCTCGACGCCGTCGAGCACGACACCGCGCGCATCGCCCGGTTCACGAGCGGGCTGCGCACGATGGACGCCCGCTTCAGCGAGTTCGACGCGTACTACCGCGGCGCCTGGAGCGCCGATCGTGACGACGAGGACGCCCCCAACCTGGCCGTCACCGGCGAGGACTACCCCTGGGACGCCCTCAACGACTACCTCGACGCCCTGCGCGAACTCCTGCGTGTTGCCACCGAACTGCAGACGCGCGAACGTCGTCCCTGATCTCGAACCGGCCCCCGGCCTCACGGCAGGCTCCCCCGCCCAGCGCCGGTCTCCTGCGACACACGACGGGCCGCCGACAGACATGACGAAGCGGGTGGAGCCCAGTACCTTCCCCGGTTACTGGGTTCCACCCGCCCACATGATTATGCCGTCAATCGTGCGCTGATGCGCACTTGCGCGATCACACGACCGCTCAGGCGTTCACCTTCGCAGCGTCACGCTCCGCGCGGTTGACCGCCGACAGGATCGCCATGAGCGAGGCCTTGACCGTCGACTCGTGGATGCCGACGCCCCACAGCACGCGGTCGCCGATGGCCACCTCGACGTACGCCGCAGCGCGCGACGCCTCGCCCGAGCTCAACGTGTGCTCCGAGTAGTCGAGCAGGCGCACGTCGACGTCGATGCTGCTTAGCGCGTCGAAGAACGCGTCGATCGGGCCGTTACCGGTACCCGTGATCGTGAGCGGCTCCCCCGCGTCCGTGAGGCGCGCGACGATGTGGTCCTGGCCGTCGTCCGTCGACTCGAGCGAGTGACCGACCGGCGAGAAGCGGCCCCACGCGGAGTCACCCGTGCCCGTACCCGGCAGGTACTCGTCGGAGAACGTCTCCCACAGCCATTGCGGCGTCACCTCGCCACCCGCGGAGTCCGTCCACTTCTGGACGACGCCCGCGAACTCGATCTGCAGACGACGCGGCAGGTCGAGGTTGTGCTCGCTCTTGAGCAGGTACGCGACGCCGCCCTTGCCCGACTGGCTGTTGACGCGCACGACCGCCTCGTACGAGCGGCCCACGTCGTGCGGGTCGACCGGCAGGTACGGCACGCCCCAGACGAGCTCGTTGATCGGCTTGCCTGTCTCCTTGGACTGACGATCCATGTCGTCGAAGCCCTTCTTGATGGCGTCCTGGTGCGAGCCGGAGAAAGCCGTGAAGACGAGGTCACCGCCGTAGGGGTGGCGCTCGGGCACCGGCATCTGGTTGCAGTACTCGACCGTCGACCGGATCGTCTGGATGTCGGAGAAGTCGATCTGGGGATCGACGCCCTGGCCGAAGAGGTTGAGGCCCAGCGTCACGAGGCACACGTTGCCGGTGCGCTCACCGTTGCCGAACAGGCAGCCCTCGATGCGGTCGGCGCCGGCCATGTAACCCAGCTCGGCCGCCGCGACGCCCTCGCCCCGGTCGTTGTGCGGGTGCAGCGACAGGATGACCGATTCGCGGCGGTTGAGGTTGCGCGACATCCACTCGATCGAGTCGGCGTAGACGTTCGGCGTCGCCATCTCCACCGTCGCCGGCAGGTTGATGATCATCTTGTGGTCCGGCGTCGGGTCGATGACGTCGATGACCTCGTTGCAGATGCGCGCCGCGAACTCCAGCTCGGTGCCCGTGTAGGACTCCGGCGAGTACTCGTAGTACACCTTCGTCTCGGGGATCGTCTCCTCGAGCTTCTTGCACAGGCGCGCGCCCTGCAGCGCGATGTCGACGATGCCGTCCTGGTCGAGGTTGAACACGACCCGGCGCTGCAGCACCGACGTCGAGTTGTAGAAGTGCACGATCGCCTGCGGAGCACCCTTGATGGCGTCGAACGTCTTCTCGATGAGGTGGTCGCGGCACTGCGTCAGCACCTGGATCGTCACGTCGTCCGGGATGTGCCCGCCGTCGATGAGTTCACGCACGAAGTTGAAGTCGGTGTCGGACGCCGAGGGGAAACCGACCTCGATGTCCTTGTAGCCCATGTCGACGAGCAGCTTGAACATGCGCATCTTGCGCTCGGAGTTCATCGGATCGATGAGCGCCTGGTTGCCGTCACGCAGGTCGACCGCGCACCAGCGCGGGGCCTTGTCGATGACCTTGTCGGGCCACGTGCGATCGGGCAGGTCGACCTTGATTTGCTCGTGGAAGGGGACGTACTTGCCGATCGGCATGGTCGTCGGCTGCTGTGCGTGCATTTGGGTTTTCGCCTCACTGCGTTTCGTTGCGGGTGCCGGCCGAGCACCATTCAACTCCGCGGTGAGGATGGCCGACTAACTGGCCCCACCGCGGCATCGAAGAAGGAGGCTCACTCCCTGCGAAAAGCGCACGCCCTCACCGTAGGCGTGACGCGGCGCACAGCACCACCGTTCGAGACGAGCGTCCCAGCACGCGGACGTCGCCACGCATTGCTCGCCTGTGAGCATCACCCTTGAGCGCGCCCTCAGCGCCGGATGTCGCTCGCGCGCCGAATGACGAGGTACTTCTCGTCGATCTCCTCGATGGAGTACTTGCCGATCGGCACCTCGGAGACGACGAGTTCCTCGTCGAGCGAAAACGGCGCGATGCGCGTCGTCACCTCGCGCACGATCTCGCCGTCACGCACGGTGCGGTAGGTGTTCGTGATCTCGACGCGCCCGTCCTTGACCGGCACGGTCTGACGCCAGCGCTCGTAGGTGTTGCGGCCCATCGTGGCGCTGGCCGACTTCACCATCTCCTCACCGGTCTCGACGACGCCGTACGCGCGGCTCATGAGGATCGGGGCGCCCTCCGGCAGCACCTGGGCCATGCGGTCCCAGAACGCCTGACGGGCCCGTCCGCCGAGGAAGTAGATGACGTTGAACAGCAGCGCACCGCCGATCTGCTCGGGCATCCACGCGTCGAGGATCGAGTTCGGCACGACGGTCGTGCGCTCACGCAGTTCGGGGCGCTCGGCCACACGCATCATGAGCATCGAGCGCATCCAGGCGTCGGGCTCGACGGCGATGAGCTCGGAGTCGGGGAACTGCTCGGCGAGGGCCAGCGTCGTCAGGCCCGATCCCGGGCCGATGTCGACGAGCGGCAGGTCCGGCTTGAAGCCTGCTGCCTCCCACGGGATTCCGCCGACGTAGTCCGTCGCCGGATCGATCGGCAGACGCAG
This sequence comes from Dermacoccus sp. 147Ba, assembly GCF_004151355.1. Taxonomy (NCBI): domain Bacteria; kingdom Bacillati; phylum Actinomycetota; class Actinomycetes; order Micrococcales; family Dermacoccaceae; genus Dermacoccus; species Dermacoccus sp. 147Ba. The sequence goes on along the minus strand of NZ_SEHL01000006.1, from coordinate 139,049 downwards.
CGTGTCACCGAATTCGGCCCACGCCTCGTGATCCTTCATGTTGCCAGCCATCGTGTCGTTCACACCCTCAGAAATTGAATCCCAGCTTGCCCAGCTGCTTGGGGTCGCGCTGCCAGTCCTTCGCGACCTTGACGTGCAGGTCGAGGTAGACCTTCTGGCCGAGGAGCTTCTCGATGCCCTCACGCGCCGTCGTGCCCACCTCGCGCAGCCGCGAACCACCGCGCCCGATGATGATCGCCTTCTGGCTCGAGCGCTCGACGAACACGTTGACGCGCACGTCCATGAGCGGCTTGTCCTCGGGGCGCCCCTCGCGCGGCACCATCTCCTCGACGACGACGGCGAGCGAGTGCGGCAGTTCGTCGCGCACACCCTCGAGCGCGGCCTCGCGGATGAGTTCGGCGATCATAACGATCTGCGGCTCGTCGGTGAGCACGTCGTCTGGGTACAGCTTCGGCGACGGCGGCAGGTAGCTCGTGAGCACCTTCGCGACGTCCTCGACCTGGCGCCCGGAGACGGCGGAGCACGGCACGATCTCCGCCCACTCCCCCAGTCGGTCGACCTCGATGAGGTGCTCGGCGAGGCGTTCACGATCGACCTTGTCGGTCTTCGTCACGATGGCGACGACCGGCTTGCGGCGCACGCGCTGCAGCTCGGCGAGGTCCTTCGCGATGTACTGGTCGCCCGGGCCGACCTTCTGATCGGCGGGCAGGCAGAAACCGATGACGTCGACGTCCAGCAGCGTCTCGCGCACGACGTCGTTGAGTCGCTCCCCGAGGAGCGTGCGGGGCTTGTGCAGCCCGGGGGTGTCGACGAGGACGATCTGCCCGTCGTCCTGCGTGAGAATGCCGCGGATCGTGTGACGCGTCGTCTGCGGCTTGCTCGACGTGATGGCGACCTTCTCGCCCACGAGGGCGTTCGTCAGCGTCGACTTGCCGGCGTTGGGCCGGCCCACGAGGCAGGCGAACCCTGCCCGGTACGTGCTCTCGTCAGTGTTCATCACACCATCTCCTCCGCGCCGCTGTTGGCGGCGTGTTCATCCCCGCGCTCGGCGGGATCTTCGTCTCCGACGCGCTCGACCACGAGGGTGGCCAGCTGGTGGCGTCGTCCGGCCATCTTCTCAGCCGTGAGGCGCAGACCCGCAATCTCACCCGTGGCGCCGGGCAGTGGCATCCGTCCGTCGATCTTCGCGAGCAGACCGCCCACGGTGTCGATGTCGTCCTCTTCGATCGTGACGCCGAACAGCTCGCCCAGGTCGTCGATGGACATGCGCGCGGGCACGCGGGTGCGTCCGTCACCGAGATCCTCGACGCCCGGCGTGACGCGGTCGTACTCGTCATCGATCTCGCCGACGATCTCCTCGACGATGTCCTCCATCGTCACGAGGCCCGCGGTGCCGCCGTACTCGTCGACGACGATGGCGAAGTGGACGCGGTCGCGCTGCATCTCCTTGAGCAGGGCGTCGACCGGCTTCGACTCGGGCACGAACGCCATGTCGCGCATGACCTCGCTGATGCGGATCTCCTCGGCCTCACCCGTGAGGTGACGACGCACGACGTCCTTGAAGTAGAGCAGGCCGACGATGTCGTCGGTGTTCTCGCCGACGACGGGCACGCGGGAGAAGCCGGAACGCACGAAGAGGTTCATCGCCTGGCGCAGGCTCTTGTGGCCGTCGATGACGATCATGTCGGTGCGCGGCACCATGACCTCGCGCACGATGGTGTCGCCGAGTTCGAAGACCGAGTGGATCATGCGTCGTTCGTCGGCCTCGATGAGGTCGGAATCCTCGGCGAGGTCGACGAATTCGCGCAGTTCGGCCTCGGAGTCGAACGGGCCTTCGCGGTAGCCCTCGCCCGGGGTGACGGCGTTGCCGAGCGCCACGAGCATCCGTGCCAACGGCGAGAGGACCTTGAGCGCGACGAGCAGCGGACGCGACGCGGCGAGCGCCACGGCGTCGGCGTGCTGGTGGCCGAGCGTGCGCGGCGAGACGCCGACGAGCACGAACGAGACGACCGCCATGACGGCCACCGCCGTGATGAGCGCGGGCCAGAAGTCGTCGAAGATGCGGGTGGCCGCGACGGTGACGAGCACGGCCGCCGTCATCTCGGCACCGACGCGCGTGAAGGTGAGCACCATGAGCGCGGTGCTGTGTCGTTCGACGACGGCTCCGAGCGCCGGCGCGGCGGCGTGGCCGTCCTCGGCGAGCGACGCGACGCGCAGGCGCGTCATGCGGCTGACGGCGGATTCCACGAGGGCGAACCCGAATCCCAGAACCACGCTGACGAGCGCGGCGATCAGCACGATCGTCACGTGCGTTCCACTCCCTGACTACTCGCGACCGCTCGGCGGCGCGATGCGGATCGTGCCCGCCTCGACGCTGCGGCCACGGCTCGCGAGGTAGGTGAGCAGGATCGTGCGCTGCAGTTCGAACATCTCGAGGCGCTCCTCGGCCTCGGCGTGGTCGTAGCCGAGCAGGTGCAGCACGCCGTGAACGGTGAGAAGGAGCAACTCCTCCATCGCGTCGTGCCCTGCCGCGGACGCCTGGGCGGCGGCCACCGTCGGGCACAGAACGATGTCGCCGAGCATGCCCTCGTCACTCAGCGCGCCCTCACGACCGGGTGTCAGCTCGTCCATGGGGAAGCTCATGACGTCGGTGGGGCCCTCGAGATCCATCCACTGCACGTGGAGGGTCTCCATGGCCGTCTCGTCGATGATACGGATCGACAGCTCCACGTTGGGGTGGACGAACATCGCGTCCATCGCGTAGCGGGCGCAGTCGTGAATCTCGTCGAGATCGACGGCGACGTCGGTCTCGTTGGCGAGGTCGATCGTCACTTGCGTTCTCCCTGCTCGTCGTTCGCACGTGCCTCGCGGCGCTTCTTGGCCTGCGCCTTACGACGCTCGGCAGCGGCGTCGTAGCGACCGTAGGCGTCGACGATGTCGGACACGAGGCGGTGACGCACGACGTCGCCGCTGCTCAGGTGCGCGAAGTGCACGTCGCCCACACCCGTGAGCACGTCCTCGATGACGCGCAGGCCGGACGTCGTGCCACCCGGAAGGTCGACCTGCGTGACGTCACCGGTGACGACGATCTTCGAACCGAAGCCGAGTCGCGTGAGGAACATGCGCATCTGCTCGCTGCTCGTGTTCTGGGCCTCGTCGAGAATGATGAACGAGTCGTTGAGCGTGCGTCCACGCATGTACGCGAGCGGCGCCACCTCGATGGTGCCGGCGGCCATGAGCTTGGGGATCGAGTCGGGATCGATCATGTCGTGCAGCGCGTCGTAGAGCGGGCGCAGGTACGGGTCGATCTTGTCGTTGAGTGTGCCCGGCAGGAAACCGAGTCGCTCGCCCGCCTCGACGGCGGGGCGGGTCAGGATGATGCGGTTGACCTGCTTGCTCTGCAGCGCCGCCACGGCCTTTGCCATGGCGAGGTACGTCTTGCCCGTACCGGCGGGGCCGATGCCGAAGACGATCGTGTTCTTGTCGATCGCGTCGACGTACTCCTTCTGGCCCAGCGTCTTGGGACGAATCGTCCGGCCACGGCTGGAGATGATGTTCGTCGTGAGCACGTCGGCGGGGCGCTGCGCGTTCTTGCTGCGCAGCATGGCGATGGAACGCTCGACGTTGTCGCGGTTCACCGCGTGCCCCGCGTCGATCATCGTGAGCAACTCACCGACGAGGGTCTCGACGATGGCCGCGTCCTCGGCCGGGCCGTCGATCGTCAGCTCGTTGCCCCGCGCGAAGACGAAGAGGCGCGGGAAGGCGCGCTCGATCGTGCGAAGGAGCTGGTCGGTGGGCCCGAGCAGCTGAACCATCGACACGTCCGGCGGGACGACGATACGGGTCTGGCTGGACGTCTCGGGGGTGGCCTGGGTGGCGGGAACGTCTGTCATCGTGCCTCCAGTCTAGGGCGCGTCAGCTCCAGCGCGAGCGCGCGAAGAGCGCGGCCAGTGCCGCGGGGCCGGCCGACGACGAGCGCAGCACCGTGCGTCCCATCCGGACGCTCGTGGCGCCCGCAGCGGCGAACGCGTCGAGTTCGCCCGGCGTGATGCCGCCCTCGGGGCCGACGACGAGCACGACATCGCCCGCGTCGGGCAACGTCACGTCGCTCAGTCCGACCTCGGCGTCCTCGTGAAGGACGAGTGTGAGGGCCGATTTCTCGACGAGGCGGACAACGGTCTGCTTCGCCGCGAGCTCGTCAACGACGGGCGGCGTGGCCTGACGCGATTGTTTCGTGGCGGCCTCGGCCTGCGCCACCCATTTACGGCGCGCCTTGGCGGCCCGCTCGCCCTTCCACTGAACGATCGAGCGCTCAGCCTGCCAGGGCACGACGCGGTCGACACCGAGCTCGGTGGCGGCTTCGAGCGCCTGGAGATCGCGGTCGCCCTTGGCGAGTGCCTGGACGAGGGTGAACGTGACGGCCGGGCGCTCCTCGCGCTCCACCGTCTGCACGAGCGCCGTCAGTTCCGACTTGGCCGTGGACGCGACGACGCAGTGGGCCAGGAGCCCTTCGCCGTCGGCGAGGAGGATCTCCTCCCCCACGGCCATGCGCTTCACAGTGACCGCGTGGCGTCCCTCGTCACCGCCGAGCACGACCGGCTCCTCGGGCCGCATTTGCTCACGCAGCGTGCCCGGCGCGACGAAGTACAGATGTGCGGTCACGTCAGCCCTTCCAGGCCTGACGCAGCTTGCCGAGCAGGCCCTGGTTGACGGGCTGGAACTTGGGAGCAGGCGTTTCCTCGCCGCGCGACGCCGCGAACTGACGCAGCAGGTCGGCCTGCTCGCTCGTCAGCTTGCTCGGCGTGCGCACGTTGGCGTGCACGAGCAGGTCGCCGCGGCTCTCGGTACGCAGGCGCGTGACGCCGAGGCCCTTGAGCGTGACGACGTCGCCCGGTTGGGTGCCGGCCTGGATGTCGATGTCGCGCGGGCCGTCGAGCGTCTCGAGCGGAAGGGACGCGCCGAGTGCCGCGGCCGACATCGGCAGTTCGAGCGAGCAGTGCAGGTCGTCACCCTGACGCTGGAACATGGGGTGCTTCGCGACGCGCACCTCGACGTAGAGGTCGCCGGCGGGGCCGCCGCCGTGGCCGACCTCGCCCTCGCCGCGCAGCTGGATGCGCGTGCCGGTGTCGACGCCCGCGGGCACCTTGATGCTGATGGTGCGGGTGTCGCGCTTGCGGCCGTTGCCGTCGCACTCGAAGCAGGGGCTGTCGATGATGTCGCCGTAGCCGTCGCACGCCGTGCACGGACGCGAGGTGAGCACCTGGCCGAGGAAGCTGCGCTGCACCTGCTGGGTCTGACCGGCGCCACCACACACGTCACACGTGTGCTTGCCGGTGCCGGGGCGCGAGCCGTCGCCGTGGCACGTCGTGCAGACGACTGCGGTGTCGAACGTCAGGTCGACCTCGCCGCCGAAGACGGCGTCGGACAGCTCGATGTCGAGCGGCAGCAGGGCGTCCTGGCCGTGTTGTACGCGGCTGCGCGGGCCACCCGAGGCGCCCGCTGCGCCGCCGGTGAAGAACGCGTCCATGATGTCGCTGAAGCTGAAACCGGCGCCGCCGAAGCCGGCACCCGCACCGCCGCCGGGCGCGTACGGGTCGACTCCCTGGTCGTAGGAGGCCTTCTTCTCGGGGTCGCCGAGCACCGCGTAGGCCTGACCGACGCGCTTGAACTGATCCGCCGCCTCGTCGGACGGGTTGACGTCCGGGTGGAGCTTGCGCGCCATCTTGCGGTAGGCGCGCTTGATCTCCTCGCTCGAGGCATCGCGGGAGAGGCCGAGTTCGGCGTAGTAGTCGTTCACGAACGTCCTTGTCGTCAGCGGGTGGAAAGGGATGTGTGCGGGCGTCAGCTCTCGATGAGCTGTGACACGTAGCGGGCCACGGCCCGCACGTTCGCCATCGTCTGGGGGTAGTCCATGCGGGTGGGTCCGAGCACGCCGAGGGCCGCCACGGCGTCGGGGCCGTAGGAGGTGGTGACGAGCGACGTCGAGTGCAGGCCCTCGTGGGGATTCTCCGCGCCGATGCGGACCGTCACCTGGTCGTGGGCTTCGGCATCCTCGGCGAGGTTGCTCATGAGGCGCAGGATGACGAGGTGCTCCTCGAGCGCGTCGAGCACCGGCTGCACGTGCAGCCCGTCTGTTCCGGCGCGCGCGAGGTTGGCCGTACCGGCGAGCACGACACGCTCCTCACGTTCCTCGCCGAACACGGCGGTGATCGTCTCGACGACGGCGTCGACGTCAGCGCGCCGCTCGGGCTCGAACGCTTCGCGCAGCAACGACAGGCCGCGGGCCGCCTCCGCGAGAAGAAGGCCGTCGGTCTCGGCGTTGAGTCGCCCGCGCAGCCGTGCGACGAAGTCGTCACTCTCGGCCACGGGGTGGGCGAACTCGACGGTGCGCTGTTCAATGCGGCCCGAGTCGAGGATGACGACGAGCATGGCGCGGGTCGGCGTCATCGCGAGGCACTCGATGTGGCGCACCCGCGAGCGCCGCAGCGACGGGTACTGCATGACGGCGGCCTGCTGGGTGAGCGAAGCGAGCAGACGCGCGGTGCGCTCGACGATGTCGTCGAGGTCGATGCTCTCCGCGAGGAAGGCCTGGATGGCGCGGCGCTGGCTCGGCGTGAGCGGCCGCACCTGAGAGAGGCGGTCGACGAAGACGCGGTAGCCGGCATCGGTCGGAACACGCCCGGCGGAGGTGTGCGGCGCAGCGATGAGGCCCTCGTCCTCGAGAGCCGCCATGTCGTTGCGAATCGTGGCCGCCGAGACACCGAGCTGGTGACGTTCGAGGAGGGCCTTGGAGCCGACCGGCTCGGACGTGGAGACATAGTCCTGCACGATCGCGCGCAACACTTCGAGACGGCGCTCGTTGCTCATGCCTTCACACCTCCTTTGACCTTCTCCAAGGTTGGCACTCACGGGTATCGAGTGCCAAATCTTTCCGGGCGTGTTCGCTCAGGGCGTCGCGTCCGCGTCGGGCCGGCATGTCGGGTTTTCCCCACCGTCAAGAAGCCTGCAGGCAGGATGGTTGTGCCCCCGTGCCTCTCCATAGCGTCGAAGAGATGAGCACTCCAGACGTCACAGCCCCTGTCCCCACGAACGCCGCCGGCTCGGCGACGGACCGCGAGTTCCGCTGGTCCCCACGCCAGGCACTGCGCGACAGCGCCTACCTGTTCGCAGGCTGGTGGGTCCACCTGCTGGGCTTCGTCGCGTTCGCCGTCCTCATGTCCGGCGGGCTGAGCATGCTGTTCGTGCTCGTCGGCATTCCGCTCGTCCTCGGCGGCCTCGGAGTCGCTCACGTCATGACGGACGCCGAACGCTCCATGCAGCGCCATCTTCTGGACCGTGCCCTCCCCGATGCCCCGACGGCGGCGGAGACCGGATGGTCGATCAAGCGCGTGTGGGAGGCCCTCAAGGACCCGCGGCGGAATCGGTTCTCGACACCCTGACGCCGCGGGAGCACGAGGTGTTTTCACACATCGCCGAGGGTCTGACGAACCGAGGCATCGCGAAGCGCCTCGTCGTCACGGAGGGCGCCGTGGAGAAGCACGTGCAACGCATCTTCACCAAGCTCGATCTGCACACCGTCGGCGACGAGCACCGTCGAGTGGCGGCGGTGCTCACCTTCCTCCGCTCGTCCTGACCGTGGGCGGCGTCGCTTCTGCGCCCGCCCAGCGCGCCTCCGCCCGTGCCGCGTCGGGCTTGCCTACCCTGACTGCCATGAACGACCGCTACGGCTCCGACGTCCTCTCCGGTGACTGGCGCGCGCCCAAGCGCGGCCGATCCCGTGAGGTTCCGGCCGAGCGGGATGTCGTCGTCGAGGACGCCCAGAGCGGTTACGTGGGTGCCGTCGTTCGCGTCGAGAAGTCGGGTGGAACCCACGTCGTCTTCCTCGAGGACCGCTTCGGCAAGACCCGCGGCTTCGCGCTCGGGGGCGGCTTCCTCATCGACGGTGAACCCGTCATCCTCACTCCCCCGCGTCCGGCGGACGCTGCCGCGCTCGCCGAGCGCAAGGTGCAGGCCGGACGCACGGCGTCGGGTTCGGTCGCCGTCCCGAACGCCAAGGCGCGCGTGGCCCTCGGTTCGCGCATCTTCGTCGAGGGTCGCCACGACGCCGAACTTGTCGAGAAGGTCTGGGGTGACGACCTGCGCATCGAGGGCGTCGTCGTCGAGTACCTCGAAGGCGTCGACGACCTCGCCGCCGTCATCCGCGACTTCCGCCCCGAGAAGGGGCGCCGCCTCGGCATACTCGTCGACCACCTCGTGCCCGGCACGAAGGAGGCCCGCATCGTCGCCGAGGCCCAGGCTCTTCCGCAGGCCCGCGATCACGTGCTCATCGTCGGCCACCCCTACGTCGACGTGTGGCAGTCGGTGCGCCCCGAGCGCCTCGGGTGGTCGAAGTGGCCGACGATCCCCAAGGGTCAGTCGTGGAAGCACGGCATCCTGGCCGAGCTGGGGTGGCCGCACCAGAGCCAGGCCGACGTCGCGCGCGGCTGGAAGCAGATCCTCGGCACAGTGCGCACCTACGCCGACCTGCAGCCGGAACTGCTCGGACGTGTCGAGGAACTCATCGACTTCGTCACCGACCCCGAGCAGCAGTGACGCCCTGAGCCCCAGCCTCAGGGGCGAACCAGGGTCACCCAGGATGGCGCCGACGGAATGAGGAGGGCATCGTTGAGGTTGGAACGATGTTCACCAACGCAGCCGAGGTCGTGAGGACACCATGAGCCAGCAGCCCTACCCCACCCCCGACCCCCAGTGGAGCCACAACGGCGACGCCTACCCCAACGGTCGGCCCACCGAGGCGGGCGTCACGCCCCGCCAGTTGAGCTCCGACGAGACGGGCGCCGCCGTCGTCGCCCACCTTTCCGCCCTCGTCGCGGCCGTCGTGTCGGCCGGTTCGCTCAGCCTGCTCGGCCCGCTCATCGTGTGGTTCATCTACAAGGACAAGTCACCCGCCGTGCGTGAAGCCGCCGCCGGGGCGTTCAACTTCAACCTCTCCTGGTGGTTGCTCTACTGGGTCGGCTGGCTGTTCGCCATCACGTTCATCGGCATCGTCGTCGCGATCCCGCTGTGGTTCGTCATCACGGTGGTTGCCCTGTGGTGCCACATCCGTGGCGCGCTCAACGCGAGCAGCGGCCGCCCCTACCGCTACCCGTTCCAGCTGCGCGTGCTCAGCTGACTCGGGCCGACAACGCGAAGGGCCGGAACGTCACATCTCTGGGGTGGCGTTCCGGCCCTTCGCGTTCGGCGGTCAGTAGTCGAGCAGGCGCCGGACGACGGTGTCGGTGAGCAGCCGCCCGCGCAGTGTGAGCACGGCCCGACGGTCACGGACGGCAGACGTTCCCTCGAGCAGACCGTCCGCGACGAGTCCCGCCACCGCGCGGCGCCCTGCGTCGTCGAGCAGGTCGAGCGGCAACCCCTCGGCGAGACGCACGCGCAGGAGCACCTTCTCCTCGTACCGCTGACGCTCGTCCAGGATCTCGCGCGCGAGCGCAGGTGAGGTTCCTTCACCGACCCGCTGAGCGTAGGCGCGCGGGTGTTTGACGTTCCACCAGCGCACCCCGCCGACGTGGCTGTGGGCTCCGGGGCCCGCGCCCCACCACGGTTCGTCACGCCAGTAGGCCAGGTTGTGACGACACTGGAAGCGCGGTTCCTTCGCCCAGTTCGACACCTCGTACCAGCGGTACCCCGCGGCCTCGAGGAGTTCGTCGGCCAGTTCGTACTTGTCCGCTTCGTCGTCGTCATCGGGCAGCGGCAGTTCGCCGCGGCGCACCTGGGCGCCCATCTTCGTGCCCTCCTCGACGACGAGCGCGTAGGCGCTGATGTGGTCGGGATCGAGCGCGATCGCCGCCTCCAACGAGGCCCGCCAGTCGTCGAGCGACTCCCCCGGCGCGCCGTAGATGAGGTCGAGACTCACCTGCAGGCCGGCAGCCTTGGCGGCGCGGACGGCGCGCTCGACGTTGGCCGGATCGTGGGTGCGCTCCAGCGTCGCGAGGACGTGCGGCGCCGACGACTGCATCCCGACGGAGACGCGCGTGAAGCCGCCCTCGGCGAGCACGCGCAGGTACGTTTCGTCGACCGAGTCGGGGTTGGCCTCGGTCGTCACCTCGGCGTCGTCGGCGAGGCCGAACCGCTCGCGCGCCGCGTCGAGCATCCGCACGAGGTCGGTCGCTGCGAGCATCGTCGGCGTTCCTCCACCGACGAAGACGGTCTGCACTGTCGGCACGCCGCCGGGCGCCTTTCCCATCTCGCGCGCTGCGAGGTCGAGTTCACGTTCGACAGCGCCCGCGTACGTGTCGAGGCTCGCGCCGGGGACGCCGAGTTCGGTGAGCGTGTAGGTGTTGAAGTCGCAGTACCCACAGCGCGTCACGCAGAACGGCACGTGCAGGTACATCGCGAAGGCGCTGCCCGGCACGCTCGCGAGGGCGTCGGCGGGCAGCGCTCCGTCGTTCGGTGCGGGCTCTCCGTCGGGCATCTGCGGCATGGGTGGCATTCTCCCACCGCCTGCGGAGCGTCTCTAACCGACGAGCAGGGCTCCGCCCAGGCCGAGGGCAGTGACGCAGACAGTGCAGAGCGCTGCCTGCGCGAAGGGCGCCGCGCCGGCAGCACGCATGGCCTTGGCCGTCACTCCTGCACCGAGAGCGAACATCGCGGCGGCGAGCAGCAGCGTCTGGAGCACCTTCGCTCCGTCCAACACCGAATTCGGAATCGGAACCACGCTCCGCACGACGACCGCGGCGACGAAGCCGACGACGAACAGCGGCACGAAGGGCGGCAGCGTGACCGACCCGGACTCGGCCCCGCCCATGGTCCGACGTCGATGCACGGCGATGACGGTGATCAACGGCGCCAGCATGAGCACGCGGGCGAGCTTCACGACGACGGCCACCGCGAGCGCCCCCTGCCCGACGAGGCCCCCGGCAGCGACGACCTGGGCCACCTCGTGCACGCTCGCACCCGCGAAAACGCCTGCGGTGTGATCGTCGAGCCCCAAGGCGGCGGACAGCGCGACGAGCGGGATCATGAGCGTGCCGAAGACGACGACGAGCGCGACCGACGTTGCGACCTCCTCGTCGCGGGCGTCGCTCACCCCTGCTGCTGCGGCGACGGCTGCGGCGCCGCAGATCGAGAACCCGCACGCCGTGAGCAGACTCTGCGTGGGCTCAATACCGAGCCGCTTGCCGCACCACAGCCCGAAGGGCACTCCGAGCGCCACCACAGCAACGGCCAGGCCGATGACACCGAAGCCGAGCGAGGCCATGGCGCCGAGCGAGAGCTGGAGGCCGAGCAGCACGATGCCGATGCGCAGAACGCGCTTCCCGGCCAGGTCGAGGCCAGGGCGCCACGCGTCGAGCCGCACGGCGTTGGCGGCGACGACGCCGAGCAGAATCGCCACGAGCACCGGGCTGAGCAGCGGGCTGATGCGTGACACGACGAACCCGACGAGCGCCGCTGCGAACGCCAGGGCCAGACCGCCGGCCACTGGGTGGGATGCAGTTCGGGCCGCTGTTTCTGCGCGGCGTTGCTCGGGTCGGGTCACGCTCCCCATCCTCGAACGTCTACGACCTGGCCGGTAGCGCCATGTTCAGCATGCTGGTATATGCGGCGGATATGGACGCCGGTTACGCTGGCCCGATGAAGAGCTGGCCGGATCTCGCAGCCCTGGAGCTGCTCGTGGCCGTGGCCGACCACGGCTCCCTCAGCGCCGGCGCACGTGCCTGTGGCTCGGCGCAGCCCAACGCCAGCCGCAGCATGGCGCGGCTCGAGCGCTCGGTCGGCGTGCCCCTTCTCCACCGCGCCACAACCGGCGCCACCCTGACGACGCAGGGCCTCATGGTCGTCGAGTGGGCTCGCGGCGTGCTGGAGGCCGCGCGCGATCTCGACGCCGGCGTCACCGCCCTGGTGAGCGGCGTGGATGCACCGCTCACCGTGATGGCCAGCCAGACCGTGGCCGAGCACCTCCTGCCGGGCTGGATCGCGCGCTGGCACGAAGCCCATTCCGGTGAGGCCACGCCGGGCCTCTCCGTCGCCGTCGGCAACACGACCGACGTGCTCACCGCCGCTCGCTCCGGTGAGATCGATCTCGGGTTCATCGAGGGCCCGGGTGCCCCTCGCGGCCTCAACTCGACGGTCGTCGCCACGGACGACCTCGTCCTTGCCGTCGCCGCACACCACCCCTGGGCCCGAACTCGCAGTATTGACGCGGACGAACTCGCCGCGACGGCCCTCGTCACCCGCGAGCCGGGCTCCGGAACCCGCGTGGCGCTCGACCGTGCGATGCGCCCGCGCACCTGCGCTCCGCCACTGCTGGAGCTGTCGAGCAACGCCGCGGTCAAGGTCTCCGTGTCGGCCGGCACCGGGCCGGCCGTCCTCAGCCGACTCGCGATCAGTGATGCCCTGGCCGCGGGCACCCTCGTCGAGATCACCGTCCGCGACGTCGACCTGCGCCGGAAGCTGCGCGCCGTGTGGGCAGGTCCGCGCCGGATGACGAACGAGGCCGCCACGTCGCTTCTTGCGATCGCGGCGGCCTCGTAGAGGCGTCAGGCGTTACTTCTTGGCGGAGACGTAGATCGGGATGATGCCCTGGACGGCGACCGTGCCGTCCTTGACCAGGCGTCCCGTCATGCGCACGTCCACCGTGAAGGGAGGCTCCTTGGCCCAGTCCTCGGGGCTCGTCTCGGCGACGCACTCGACATCGCCGGGGGTCTTGGCGACGTAGTCGAGCTGGATGCCCTTGGGGATCCAGCGCATGCCCTTGGGCACCGTGGCCTCGGCGAGCAGACCCATGGCCATCTCCATGCCGTTGGCGATCGCGATGGCGTGGACGGTGCCGATGTGGTTCTGCACACCCCACCACTTCTTGATGGCCACGACGCCGCGGTGCGGCTCCATGGTCTTCACGACGGGCGCAATGGTCCGGAAGTAGGGCGCCTTGAGCGCGAACGCGGCCGAGAAGGCTGCGCGACCGAGCTTCTCGTTCTTCTTCGTGAGCTTCGTGTAGAGCGCGAGGGTCTGGTTCATACCCACCAGATTACCCGCGAGTAATAGCGAGCGCTCAGTGGACGCTGAAGCCGCCGTCGGCCGCGATCGTCTGGCCGGTCACGAAACCACTCGCCCGCGACGCGAGGAACACCGCGAGGCCCGCGAAGTCCTCGGGCACGCCGTTGCGTCCGACGAAGGTGCGGGTCGCGAGCGCTTCTTCGCGCCCCGGTTCGGCGACGGTGGGCAACGTCATCGGGGTGACGACGAATCCGGGAACGATAGTGTTCGCCGTGACACCCGAGCGTGACCAGGCCTCCGCTTGCGAGCGTGACAGCCCGGTGACGGCGGCCTTCGTCACGCCGTAGACGCCGGAGTTGCCGAAGGCGCTCCAGCTCTGCTGCGAGCCGATGTTGAGGATGCGTCCGTACCCGCGCTCGGCCATGCGTGGCCCTGCGGCCTGGCCGAGCCGGTAGGGCGCTTCGAGGTTGACGGCCATCGTCTCGGCGTACTGCTCTTCGCTCGTGTCCGCCAGTGGCGGTCGGTGGTTGACGCCGGCACACGTGACGAGGATGTCCGCGTGCTGCACCGCGGCACCGACAGCCAGGTTCGCCAGCGCGTTCGCATCACCGACGTCGCAGACTTCCCACGTCGCGCCGATCTCGGCGGCCACTGTGGCGAGCTTGTCGGCGTCCCGGGCCACGAGGTGAACGCTCGCACCGGCACCCGCAAGGGCCGTGGCGATACCTCGCCCGATGCCCGACGACCCTCCCGTGACGACGGCATTCAGCGCCTCAAGGGAGAACAGGTCGTCGAGGTAGCTCACGTCAGTTCGCCCGAGTCACCGCGAGATCACGCACGACGCGCTCGACCTTGAGGCCCTTGTTCTCGAAGCGCGTGGTCGTGCGTCCCTCGAAGCGCGGGGCGAACCCGCCACGCGCACCCTCGGGGTCGACGTCCGGGTCACCGGGGTCGGCGAGGCGTCCCACGTGCGGGTTGTCGAAACGCGGTGAGCCCTCGACGACGTCGCGCATGTGCCACGCGTAGTCGGCCCAGTCGGTGGCGAGGCGCCACGTGCCACCGGGCACGAGAACGTCGGCGACGACCTCGGCGAAGCCGGGCTGCACGAGGCGACGCTTGTGGTGCTTGCTCTTGGGCCACGGGTCCGGGAAGAACGTCCACACCTCGGCAACGGAGCCCGGCGCGAAGAGACGGTCGAGCGCCTCGGACGCGTCGATCTCGATGAGCCGGACGTTGGTCACGCCGGCGTGGACGGCTTTGGAGATCGTCTGCGCGATGCCCGGGCGCCACACCTCGAGCGCGATGAAGTCCGTCCCCGGGTTCTCGGCAGCCGCGTGGACGACCTGATCGCCCGCGCCGGAACCGATCTCGACAACGAGCGGCGCGGTGCGTCCGAACACCTGCTCCATGTCGACGTGGTAGCCGTCGATCGGTTCGGTCGAGGCCTCCTTGCGCGGCACGTCGATGACGTACTGCTCGGAGTGGTCGGCGAGCGCACGGTGGTGACGTTCGGGCATGCGGCCGCCGCGGCGGGTGAACGAACGGGTCCGCGCGAGCGGGCGTTCGGCCGCCTGACCCTCTTCACCGGGCGGCGTCACCGAACCCGAGACGAAGCCGGGCTTGCTCACTTCTTGTCCTTCGGCTTCTCGTCGCCCTGGCTCAGCGCTGCGATGAAGGCTTCCTGCGGCACCTCGACCGAGCCGACCATCTTCATGCGCTTCTTGCCTTCCTTCTGCTTCTCGAGCAGCTTGCGCTTACGCGAGATGTCACCGCCGTAGCACTTGGCGAGCACGTCCTTGCGAATGGCGCGGATGTTCTCACGAGCGATGACGCGCGTGCCGATGGCGGCCTGGATCGGCACCTCGAACTGCTGGCGCGGAATGAGGTCCTTGAGCTTCGTCGCCATCATCGTGCCGTAGCCGTAGGCCTTGTCACGGTGGACGATCGAGCTGAACGCGTCGACCTTGTCGCCCTGGAGCAGGATGTCGACCTTGACGAGGTTGGCACTCTGCTCGCCGGCGGGTTCGTAGTCGAGCGAGGCGTACCCGCGCGTCTTCGACTTCAGCTGGTCGAAGAAGTCGAACACGATCTCCGCGAGGGGCAGCGTGTAACGCATCTCGACGCGCTCCTCGGAGAGGTAGTCCATGCCGAGCAGGTTGCCGCGCTTGTTCTGGCACAGCTCCATGACGGCACCGATGAACTCGCTCGGGATGAGGATGGTCGACTTCACGACCGGCTCGGTGATGTCGGCGATCTTGCCGTCGGGGAACTCGCTCGGGTTGGTCACCTCGGTGACGCGGCCGTCGTCGGTCGTCACCTGGTAGACGACGTTCGGCAGCGTGGAGATGAGGTCGAGGTCGAATTCGCTCTCGAGGCGCTCACGCGTGATCTCGAGGTGCAGCATGCCGAGGAAGCCGACGCGGAAACCGAAGCCGAGCGCGGCCGACGTCTCGGGCTCGTAGACGAGCGCAGCGTCGTTGAGCTTGAGCTTGTCGAGGGCGTCACGCAGCAGCGGGTAGTCCGAACCGTCGATCGGGTACAGCCCCGAGAACACCATGGGCTTCGGGTCCGAGTACCCGCCGATGGCCTTGTCGGCCGGCTTGGCCGCGTTCGTCACGGTGTCACCGACCTTGGACTGACGCACGTCCTTCACACCGGTGATGAGGTAACCCACCTCGCCGACGCCGAGGCCCTTCGTCGCGGTCGGCTCGGGCGAGCTGACGCCGATCTCGAGGAGTTCGTGCGTGGCACCCGTGGACATCATGGCGATCTTCTCGCGCGGGTTGAGCTTGCCGTCGACGACACGGACGTAGGTGACGACGCCGCGGTAGGTGTCGTAGACCGAGTCGAAGATCATGGCGCGCGCCGGGGCGTCTGCGTCACCGACGGGCGGGGGCAGCGTGCCGACGATCTTGTCGAGGAGCGCCTCGACGCCCTCGCCGGTCTTGCCGGAAACCTTGAGAACGTCGTCGGGGTCGGCGCCGATGAGGCCCGCAATCTCGGCGGCGTACTTCTCCGGCTGCGCTGCCGGCAGGTCGATCTTGTTGAGCACCGGGATGATCTCGAGGTCGTTCTCCATCGCGAGATAGAGGTTCGCGAGGGTCTGAGCCTCGATGCCCTGAGCGGCGTCGACGAGGAGGATCGCGCCCTCACACGCGGCGAGCGAACGCGAGACCTCGTATGTGAAGTCGACGTGACCGGGGGTGTCGATCATGTTGAGCGCGTACGTCTGACCATCGAGCTCCCACGGCATGCGCACGGCCTGGCTCTTGATCGTGATACCGCGCTCACGCTCGATGTCCATGCGGTCGAGGTACTGCGCGCGCATGGCCCGCTGCTCGACGACACCCGTCAACTGGAGCATGCGGTCGGCCAGCGTCGACTTGCCGTGGTCGATGTGGGCGATGATGCAGAAGTTGCGGATCATCTCCGGCGGGGTCGCGGCCGGCTCGAGTGCCTTGCGGGCCATGGGTGACAACTGAATACCTCGTCGATTTCGTCTGGAGCGCTACGTCGGGGACGGCACAGTACGTGACCATTCATTCTTCCATGCCTGCGCGAACCGGATCACCGCCGTCGCTCCAGTGCCCGACTCGCTCCCCAGCGTTGGCAGAATGGGTGAATGGACCTTCGTGAGCGAACGCGCCAGGCCGGTGGACGGGCAGGGTCCTCCGCCGTCGACACCGCTTTCTTCGTGGCCCTGCTGTGGGTCGTCGAGATCGTCGACGTGATCACGCGTCACGCCGTCGACCGCTTCGCGTCGTTGCGCGCCTGGGAGTTCACCGACCTCCCGTCGATCTTCACGTTCTCCTTCGCGCACTACGGGTGGGCGCACCTCATCGGCAACACGGCGCTGCTGCTGCCCTTCGGCTTCCTCCTCGGCCTCAGCGGACGACGGGTGGCCGTGCAGGTGACGCTCGTCGTCATGGTCTGCTCGGGTCTCGCGGCGTGGGCCCTCACTCCCCCGCACTCTGCGACGGCCGGAGCGTCCGGCATCGTCTTCGGCTGGCTGACCTACCTCATCGTGCGCGGCGCGTGGAGCAAGCGCTGGACCGAGGTTGCACTCGGCCTCGCGCTCCTCGCCGTGTTCGGCTACGTCCTGTGGGGTGTTCTCCCCGGGGCACAGGGCGTGTCGTGGCAGGGGCACCTCGGCGGCGCGGCCGGCGGGCTGCTGTCTGCCTGGCTCATCAACGACAAGCGCTCGCGTCGTCGATTCTGAGCAAACCCCGAAGGGTAGGTCAGGCAGCTGCCGCGTGCTGCGAGGCCGCCTCACGGCGTGAGGTGAACGCTGACGCCGCAGCCACGACGGCGCCGAACACGGCGAGAATCGCACCGACACGCGAGCACCACTCGTAGCCGAGCCCCGCGTCGAGGACGACGCCGCCGAGCCACGCCCCGAGGGCGTTGGCGAAGTTGAGCGTCGCGTGGTTGAGCGCGGCGGCGAGCGACTGACCCTCGTGGGCAACGTCCATGAGGCGGATCTGGATCATTGGCACCATGACCGTCGGCAGGAAGCCGAGGAGCCAGACGAACAGCACGGCCGTCGGCTTGTAGTGCGCGGCGTACCCGAACAGGGCGAGCATGACGGCGATCGCGATGAGGCAACCGAAGATGCCGCGCATGAGCCCGTGCATCGCGACGCGTCCGGAGACGAGCGCACCACACGTCATGCCGACGCCGTACACGACGAGGATGAGCGGCACGGTGGCCTCGGAGAAGCCGGTCAACTCGGTCATCGTCGGGGCGATGTAGCTGAACGTCGAGAACATGCCGCCGAACCCGACGATGCCGATGGCGAGCGCGAACCACACCTGCGGTCGGGTGAGCGCCTTGAGTTCCTTCTTCGCCGTGACGAGTCCCGTCGTCCCCTGGTGAGGCACCCACGCCAACACGGCGAGCGCCGAGAGCAGACCGATGACGGCCACGAGCGCGTAGGGCCACTGCCATCCCATGCGCTGCCCCATCCACGTCGCGATCGGCACGCCGATGACGTTGGCGACGTTGAGGCCGCCGAGCGTCATCGAGACGGCCCAGGTGCGCCGGTGTTGGGCAACGAGCGACGCAGCGACAACCGCACCGAGGCCGAAGAAGGCACCGTGCGGCATGCCGGAGACGACACGGGCAGCGAGGAGCACGTGGTAGTTCGTAGCCAGAGCAGCCCCGACGTTGCCGACGAAGAACGCGAGCATGAGGCCGATGAGCACCGTCTTGCGCGGCACCTTGGCGAACACCATCGTGACGAGCGGCGCGCCGATGACGACACCGAGCGCGTACGCGGAGACGGCGTTGCCCGCCTGCGGGATCGAGATACCGAGACCGCGGGAGATGTCGGGCAGCAGCCCCATCGTGACGAACTCCGTCGTGCCGATGGCGAAGCCGCCGAGCGCGAGCGCCGCGATCGCGAGACCGGCCCGCGGATGTGCGCCGTTGCCCTCGTCGACGACGGAGGGGTCGGCGATGTCGCGGAGCGCGGTCGGTTCGGTCACCTATCGATTGTTCCAGCCGCCGAGGAGTGCCTCGTACCGTCCGCGGGGCTGCCGACGCGTGTGTTTCGTCACGAGGGCGGGCCCGCTCGTTAGGCTCGTGGCGTGAACCTCAAGCAGATGGCCGGTCGTGTCGCTACCTCCCTCGCGCGCGAGGGCATGAGGGCTCTTCTCGACGGGAGATCGCGCTCGGATCGCTCCGGTGCTGCGAAGCGATCGAAGGCGCCGAAGACCCCGGGCACCGTCGCGACGCCACAGCACTCACGGGGCGGCGGGCGGCGCTCGCCTGTATCGAACGCCCCCGCCGACACGGGCTATCGAGGCGACTGGCATGGCGCCCTCCCCGCCACGAGCTGGCAGGCGAAGGACGACGGCCGTCCCGACCCCGGCGAGATCGTCTGGGCGTGGGTGCCGTACGAGGAGGACCACACCCAGGGCAAGGACAGGCCGGTGCTCGTCGTCGCCCGTCACCCGCAGGAGGACGGCGTGACGCTCGCGCTCCCCCTGACGAGCAAGGACCACGACCGCGACGCCGCGCAGGAAGCACGAGCCGGTCGGCACTGGATGGACATCGGATCGGGCGCGTGGGATCGCGCCGGGCGTCCGAGCGAGGTTCGCCTCGACCGCATCCTCCAACTCGACGAGGCGTCGGTGCGCCGCGAGGGCACGGCACTGGATCGCGGGATCTTCGAGTCGGTCATCGCCGCCGTTCCAGGACGGCGCTGACCGAGAACGACGACAGGTCTGACCGACGCCGCTGACGCTGTCATGCCGCGCCGGGTCGCGAGACGAGTCAGTCCAGGCCCATCGACATGTGTTGGAACGGCCCGACCGGGCTGAACCCGGCCTTGCGGTAGAGCGAGTGGCCACTCTCGGTGGAGAACAAGCTCACCCACCCGGCGTCTTGTTCGCGACACCAGGCGAGCGCGGCGTCGAGCAAGGTCTTGCCGTAGCCGCGACCGCGGAAGACCAGATCGGTGCTCATGTCACCGAGGTACGCCGAACGCCCCGATCCGTCCGGTCCGGGAAGGTGCTGCTCCACGGACGTCGAGACGATCGATGCGAGCGGTGTGCCGGGGCCCGCACCCTCCTCGGCGTCGATGACGAAGCACGCGTAGTTCGGCGAGTCGAGCAAGGTCGCCGCGGCTGCCGCGCATCGCTCGCGCCACGCGTCGTCGAGCTCGATGTGCCATGGCCAACCGTCCTCCATGAGCAGGCCCTTAAGTCGGACGATCTCGGGGATGTCGGAGTGTTCGGCGCGACGGACGGTGACCATGCGCCCAGGCTACGCCCCGGCCTCCCCAGCGTCGTGGCGCCCCGTCCCCAACGCACAGAGCCACGCTCCGAAGAGGTTGTTACCGATACTCACAGTTTCCGATACCGCGCGTACCTACGATCAGGTAACCTCAGGGAAAGTTGGCCCGCCAGGGGGCCGCTCAACGATCCAGAGGAAAGGCCGAGATGACTTCCACGAACTCGAAGGCGTCGATCGCCGACAAGGGCCAGGCGGTCGCTCTTCGACTGTTGGCCAAGGCGGGCGGGCACGACCTGCTCAAGAACCCCGCCGTGCGCTCCAAGGTCGAGCGCGCGCTCTACAACGGCAGCAAGCAGGGCTTCAAGGTTCAGACCGCCGCGGGCCGTGCGTTCGTGAAGAAGAGCGGTTCGGGTGAGCCGGCACGTCCGGCCCCGACGAAGCCGCGTCGCGAGTTCGACCTCACGCCCACCGAGGACCAGGCGATGATCGCCGGCGTCGCTGCCGAACTGGCCGACGAGGTTCTGGGTCCCGCAGCGGCCGACGCCGACGGTGCCCGCGCCGTGCCCGACGAGATCCGCGCCCAGGCGGCCGAGATGGGCCTGACGCTCCTGTCCGTTCCCGCCGAGCTCGGCGGTGTCGCCGAGGAGCGCTCCGCCGTCATGAACGTGCTCGTGCTCGAGCAGCTCGCCCGCGGCGACATGGGTCTCGCGGTCGGCGTCATGGCGCCCGCCGCCGTTGCCGGAGCGATTGCCTCCTATGGTTCGTCGGCGCAGCAGGAGACGTATCTGCCCGCGTTCACCGACGAGAAGAAGCCCGCCGTCGCGTCGCTGGCGATCACCGAGGCCGGCCCGCTGGCCGACCCGCGCAAGCCCGCTACGAAGGGTGAGCGCCGCGGCGACAAACTCGTTCTCACCGGCGAGAAGGCCCTCGTGCCGTGCGCCGACTCGGCGGATTTGTTCGTCGTCACGGCGGAGGTCGACGGCGACCTGCGCCTCGTCATCGTCGAGGCCGGCACCGAGGGTCTCAAGGTGAGCGACGACCCGGCCATGGGCATTCGCGCGTCGCACACCGGCCGCCTGCACCTGGAGAACGTCGAGGTTTCGGCGGACAACCTGCTCGGCACGAGCGAGGACGCGCTCGACGCGATCCGCCGCTCCCGCCTGGCGTGGGCCGCTCTCGCGTGTGGCACCGGCCGCGCCGTGCTCGACCAGGTCTCCCAGTACGTGACGGAGCGCAAGGCGTTCGGCGAGCCGATCGGCCACCGTCAGGCTGTCGCGTTCACCGTGGCGAACATCGCGATCGAGCTCGACGGCATGCGCCTGGCAACGCTGCGTGCGGCGGCTCGTCTCGACTCGGGCCGCAAGCCCGAAGCAGCCGCTGAGGCCATCGCGCACGCTCGCGCGCTCGTCACGAAGTACGGCGCGCAGATCGGTAGCGACGCGGTGCAGCTGCTCGGCGGCCACGGCTTCGTCAAGGAGTTCGACAACGAGCGGTGGTACCGCGACCTGCGCGGCGCAGGCGTCCTCGAGGGCGGCGTGGGCGTCTGACGCCTCGCTCCCCCACTCCCCGAAGATTTCGCGCAAAGGAAACGTCATGATCGATCTCGAAATCCCGAAGAAGTTCGTTCCCCTCGTCAAGCAGGCCGGTTCGATGGCCGACGAGGTCTTCCGCCCCGTCAGCCGCAAGTACGACCTCGCCGAGCACGAGTACCCGCGTGAGCTCGACCTCGTGTCGGCCCTCATCGACGGCATGTCCGACTCGGGCGCCGGAAACGGCGCCGGTGCCTCCGGCTCGACGCGCGCCGCCGAGGACGAGGAGAAGCCGAGCAAGTCCGCCAAGAAGGGCGGCAACAAGAACGGCGCCAACATGAGCTCGGCGCTGTCCATCATGGAGACGTGCCGCGGCGACGTGGGCCTGACGCTGTCGATCCCCCGCCAGGGCCTCGGTAACGCCGCCATCGCCGCCGTCGCGAACGACGAGCAGAAGGAGCGCTACGGCAACCGTTGGGCCGCCATGGCGATCACCGAGCCGGACACCGGTTCGGACTCCGGCAACATCCGGACGACGGCCACGAAGGACGGCGACGAGTACGTCCTCAACGGCGAGAAGATCTTCGTCACCTCCGGTGAGCGCGCCGAGCTCGTCGTCGTGTGGGCGACGCTCGACAAGTCGCTCGGCAAGAAGGCCATCAAGTCGTTCGTCGTGGAGCGCTCGAACCCGGGCCTCAAGCTCGTGCGTCTCGAGCACAAGCTCGGCATCCGCGCCTCCGACACCGCCGCGTTCGTGCTCGACGACTGCCGCGTGCCGGCCTCCGACATGCTCGGTGACCCGGAGATCCGCACCGAGGGCGGCTTCGGTGGTGCGATGCAGACGTTCGACAACACGCGTCCGCTCGTCGCGTCGATGGCCGTGGGCCTGACGCGTGCCTGCCTCGACTTCACGCGCGCCGCGCTCGAGAAGGCCGGCCACGGTCAGGACTGGGACGCCCCGATCGCCGCGCAGTCGTACGCGAGCGCCCGACTCGTGCAGATGGAGGCCGACTACGAGGCCGCGCTCCTGCTCACGCTGCGCGCCGCGTGGATGGCCGACAACGGCAAGCCCAACTCGATGGAAGCGTCGATGGCGAAGGCCAAGGCCGGCCGCACCTGCGTCGACGTCGCACTGTCGTGCATCGAGCTCGTCGGTGTCGACGGCTACGCCGAAACCGAGCTGCTCGAGAAGTGGGCGCGCGACTCGAAGATCCTCGACATCTTCGAAGGCACGCAGCAGATCCAGCTGCTCGTCGTCGCCCGGCGCCTACTCGGCCTGACGAGCGGCCAGCTCAAGTGACGCACTGACGAGTGCCAGAAGGGGCGGGTGTCTTCGGACGCCCGCCCCTTCTGCGTGTGCACCGCCAACCGGGTTCGATCCTTGGGGCAAAGCAGAAGGGCCAGGACGAAAAGCGTGTCCTGGCCGATCTGTCATTGGTGGAGCTATGGGGACTCCGTCGGACTCGCTAGCGCTCGCCCTCCTCCTCGAATCACAAAGTTCAATAAATGTCAGAACGACCAGGACGAAAAGCGTGTCCTGGCCGTTCTGCCATTGGTGGAGCTATGGGGATTCGAACCCCAGACCTCTTCCATGCCATGGAAGCGCGCTACCAACTGCGCCATAGCCCCGCGCTCACCGGGGTGAGCAACACGGTTACTTTACCCTCCGGTCGCCTCCGCGCCAACTTGGGCCGGGCTCGGCTCCGCCCTACGGAGCAGGGCCACGCCTGCACCTCCGGCGGCCGGCTCCGGGCGGGATGACGCAACGAGGTGCGGATTCTTCCCCTCTTGTGTCCAAGGGTGCATCTTGCGCGCAAGAAGGGAAGATCTCGTCCCTTGTTGCCTTGTGGTTCGGTGGCTGGGGTCGCTGACGCGAGCTATGGGGACTCCGTCGGGCTCGCTAGCGCTCGCCCTCCTCCTCGAATCACCACGTCTGTGGGTACGCCGAAGGGGCCGGACGAAAAGCGTGTCCGGCCCCTTCGGCGTACCTGTGGAGCTATGGGGATTCGAACCCCAGACCTCTTCCATGCCATGGAAGCGCGCTACCAACTGCGCCATAGCCCCGCGCGAATCACTCAGCAACGCTGCGCGACTCGCATACTTTAGCGAGCCTTCACGGCCACCCGCAAATCGGGGGTCAGCCGACGTTCGACGCCTCTGAAACCGGCGCGCCGGTCGACTGCGCCTGCCCCTGGCCCGCGGCTCGATCCGAGCGCTTACGGATGTAGACCACGCGCTTCGCGTGAGCCACCACGGTGCCGTCCGCCATGTAAAGATCGCATTCGAACGTGTGCAGCACCTTGCCCTCGGCGTCAGCCTTCGCCTTCAACTCGGCGACGAGTTCCTTGGGCGCTTCGAACTCCGCGTAGACGGTGCCTGTGCCCGGCTTCTTGAACTCGATCTCGCACGCCTTGTCCCACACGAGATAGTCCGTGCCGATCTGGTGCATGACGAGCAGCGGGTAAAAGGCGTCAGTCATCGCGTTGAGCGAGCCGCCGAACGCGGTGCCGTTCTGGTTACGGTTGAAGCGGTTGAGACGAAGCTCGACGCGTGCACGCGTCCAGTCCTCGTTGAACTCGCGCACCCGGATGCCGGCGCCGAGCAACGGCGGGTAGAAGTTCATCAGTCGCGCCATGCGCTGCGGTGACATCCGCTTGCGCTCACGTCCTGCGTGCTTGCTCATCTCGCTCGTCCGCTCCTCGTGTACGGGTGAGTAACTTTGGTTCCCATATCTACGTCACAGGGCGCAGCGAGACCCAGTGACTGACTCAGCGCTGGACATCGTCACCGATCAGGGCGCCGCAGCCCCGGCGCCCGCGTTCCACTGCTCCACCCGCCACGAGCCGGAGTCGTCGCCCACGAGCACGATCCACCGGCAGTTGCCGATGGCCGTGAAAGTGTGCGCCACCTGCCCGTGAGTAAGACCCACGGCGTCAGCAGCCAGGGCGCGCATCGCGGCACCGTGCAGAACGAGCAGGGCACTCTCCCCCGCCGCGAGCGGCGCCGTGGCCTCGTCGAACGCGGGACGGACGCGTGCAGCTACGTCCGCCATCGACTCACCGTGCACGCCGCGCGGGATGTCCTCCCCCCGCGCGAGGGCTGCGCTCTCCTCGGGGTAGGCGTCGTGAACCTCGCTGTGCAGCATCGTCGACCACTGGCCCGTGTCGATCTCGACGAGGCGCTCGTCGCTTCGACGCCGCAGCGGACGTCCGCGAAGATCGAAAGCCCCCTTGAGCACGGCCGCCGTCTGCGCAGCGCGGCGTAGCGGTGAGTACGTCAGGGACACGATGGAGGCGTCCCGCACGAGCACCTCGGCCGCCCGCTCCGCCTGGGCGAGTCCCGTGGCATCGAGGGCGATGTCCGTTCGCCCCTGCCAGCGCTTCTCCAGATTCCACGCCGTTTGACCGTGGCGCAGCAAAATGGCCCGCCGAAGCGGGCCATCGAGCGGTGCGATCATCAGGAAGCGGCTTCTTCGAGATCCAACTCGATGACGGGGCAGTCCTGCCAGAGGCGCTCGAGGTCGTAGAACTCCCGGTCCTCCTCGTGGAAGGCCTGCAGCACGATGTCACCGAAGTCGATGAGCACCCAACGGCCCGACGCGCGGCCCTCGCGGCGCACCGGCTTGGAGCCGAGCGGCAACAAGGCCTCCTCGACGGCGTCGACGATGGCGTTGACCTGACGCTCGCTCTCCGCCGAGGCGATGATGAACGTGTCGGTGATCGCGAGCTGGTCGCTCACGTCGAGGGCGACGATGGACGTCGCAAGCTTGTCCGCAGCGGCCTGGGCGGCCGCCTGCGTCAGTTCGATGGAACGGTCTGTAGCCGTCACCTAGTCCTCCTGGAGGTGGCCCGCTTCGGGGCCGTAAAGCTGATACTTGTGGATGTACTGCACGACGCCGTCCGGCACGAGATACCAGACCGGCTTTTCGCCGCGAACGCGGTCACGGCAGTCGGTGGAACTGATCGCCATGGCCGGAATCTCCTGCAGGGTGACGCGATCACGCGGGAGCCCGTGGTCACTCAACTCGTGCCCGGGCCGGGTGACGCCGATGAAGTGGGCGAGATCCCACAGCTCCTCGACCCCCTTCCACGACAGGATCTGTGCCAGGGCGTCGGCGCCCGTGATGAAGAACAGTTCCGCGTCGGGACGCTGCGCGTGCAGATCCTTCAACGTGTCGCGCGTATACGTCGGGCCGGCACGATCGATGTCGACACGGCTGACGCTGAAGCGCGGGTTCGAGGCTGTCGCGATGACCGTCATGAGGTAGCGGTGCTCCGCAGCCGCGACGTCACGACCGGCCTTCTGCCACGGCTGCCCCGTGGGCACGAAAATGACCTCGTCGAGGTCGAGGAGGCTTTGAACCTCACTCGCCGCGACGAGGTGACCGTGGTGAATGGGGTCGAACGTACCGCCCATGACCCCGATTCGTGGTGTCAGTGCGAAGCCCCGTGCTTCTTGTGGTTGTCGGGAGCCGGGCCACCGTGGTGAGCCTGACCGCGCGGCGCACCGAAGCGGGCAGCCGTGTTACGGAAGGCCCACAGCAGCGCGAACAGCAGCAAGAAGATGGTGAACGCCATGAGACCGAAGCCCCACGGCGGCATGAAGATGTGGTTCTCCTCGAGCTCCGGAACCTCAACGGCTGCGGCGAGCGAAACAAGCGACGTCATGAAAGCAAGGATACTGCCTCGACACAGCATCGGCACAGCAGGCCCTCCTAACGTCGCTGACGCCAGGCCGTTGCGCACCGCACGTCACGAGAGCTGCCGTCATGAATCCCCACCTTTCCGTCGTCGTCCCCATGTTCGACGAGGAGTCCGTCCTCCCTCTCTTCGTCGAGCGACTCCGCCCCGTGCTTGACGATCTGCGCGCGTCCTACGAGGTCGTGTGCGTCGACGACGGCTCCCGTGACGCGACGCCCGCTCTGCTCGAGCGCTACCGCCGCGCGTGGCCGCAGCTACGCGTCGTCCGGCTGCGCGCCAACTCGGGTCACCAGGCCGCGATCAGCGCCGGCCTCGCCCGCGCACGTGGCGACTGGGCGGTGACGATCGACGCCGACCTGCAGGATCCGCCCGAGGTGATCAGCGAGATGCTGCGCGTCGGCACGGAGCGCGGCGTCGACGTCGTCTACGGCGTGCGCACGGATCGCTCGAGCGACACGTTCTTCAAGCGGGTCACCGCCGAGGGGTTCTACGCCGTCATGGCCCGGCTCGGCGCACGCGGCGCGATGAACGCTGGCGACTTCAGGATGATGTCGCGCGCGACCGTCGACGCCGTTCTGGCCCTGCCGGAGACGAACCGCGTGCTACGCCTCGCCGTGCCGACGCTCGGTTTCCCCTCCGCCGAGGTCGGCTACCGCCGCGAGGAACGCGCCGCCGGCCGCTCCAAGTATCCGCTGAGCAAGATGTTGCGGCTGTCGCTCGACGCCGTCACCGGCGCATCGAGCGCACCGCTTCGCCTCGCGACGTGGTGCGGGCTGCTCGGATTGCTCGTCGCCTTCGGCGTCGGCGCGTTCGCATTGTGGGCCAAGGTCATGGGCCACTCCGTGACGGGCTGGGCCTCCACGATCGTCGTCATCAGCGGCTTCGGGGCCGCACAGTTGCTCGGCCTCGGGCTCCTGGGCGAGTACGTGGGCCGCATGTTCGCCGCGGTGCAGGCACGCCCGACGCACTACGTCGCCTACGACTCGCTCGAGGAGTCCGCGCTCGGCCGCCAGCCGTCGATCGAGCACCTCGCCTCGGAACCCGCCGTAATCGCGCACGCGTCGTGAAGGAGGGCGGGTCGGGCAGTCCGTCACGGCATCGGCGAGGCCGCTCAGCGGATCTGACCGTCTCCGTCGACGACCCACTTGGTCGTCGTGAGCTCGGCGAGCGCCATCGGTCCGCGGGCGTGCAGCTTCTGCGTCGAGATGCCGATCTCGGCGCCGAAGCCGAACTCGCCGCCGTCGGTGAAGCGCGTCGAGGCGTTGACCATGACGACGGCCGAGTCGACCTGGGCGATGAACGTGCGTGCGGCGGCACGGTTCTCGGTGACGATGCAGTCGGTGTGGTGCGTCGAGTAGCCGTCGATGTGCTCGATGGCCTCGTCGAGTGAGTCGACGACGCCGACGGACATTTCGAGGTCGTGGAACTCGGTGTTCCAGGCTTCGTCCGTGACGGGCTTCGTCTCGACGTCGCCGGCGAGGGCCGTGGCGCGCTCGTCGGCGTGAAGGGTCACGTCCTTGTCGGCGAGCGTGCGCAGCACGCGCGGGAGGAACTCGTCAGCGACGTCGCGGTGCACGAGCAACGATTCGGCGGCGTTGCAGACGCCCGGACGGTGCGTCTTGGAGTTCACGGCAATCTCGAGCGCCATGTCGAGGTCGGCGTCGGCGTCCACGTAGACGTGGACGTTGCCGGTGCCGGTCTCGATGACGGGCACGGTGGAGCCGGTGACGACGGTCTCGATGAGCTTCGCTCCCCCGCGCGGAATGACGAGGTCGACGAGGCCGCGCGCGGTGATGAGTGCCTGGACGTCCTCGTGGCCGCCGTCGAGCAGCTGCACGGCGTCGGCGGGCAGGCCTTGGCGTTCGAGGCTCTCGCGGAGCGCGGCGACAATGGCGGCGTTGGTGTCTGCGGCTGCGGAGCCACCGCGCAGGATCATGGCGTTGCCGCTCTTGAGGCCGAGGCCGGCCGCGTCCACCGTGACGTTGGGGCGGGCTTCGTAGACCATGCCGACGACACCCATGGGTACGCGAACCTGCTTGATCTGCAGGCCGTTGGCAAGGGTGTTGCCGCGCACGACCTCACCCACGGGGTCGGGCAGTGCGGCGAGATCGCGGAGGGCCTGCGCGACGGCGCTGACGCGTTCGGGCGTCATGCGGAGGCGGTCGGCGAGGCTGTCGGAGATGCCGGCGTCGCGGCCGCGTTCGAGGTCGCGTTCGTTTCCGGCGACGATGCTCGCTTCGGCGGCTTCGATGGCGTCGGCGAGGACGCCGAGGGCGGCGTCTTTCTCGGCGCGTGACAGCAGGGCGAGTCGCTTCGAGGCGACGCGCGCGGCCTTTCCGGCTGCGGCGACCCGTGCGGTGGACTGCTCAAGGTTGCTGTTCATGTTTTTCATCCTATGGAGGGGCCAACAGCGACCCAAACGCGAATGCGGCCCGGGTCACATACCAAGCCGGAGAGGCGGGCCCGGGACGCACCACCCGCCGGGCCCCTCCACTCAAGGCGTGACGGAGCCTGGCCGAGGGGGCCTGCGGCAGCCCCTGCCCGCCAAAGCCCAGCACCGACAAAGCCGAAACACTCTTCGTAGAGCCAACCCTGCTGGAAGCGGACTCCACGAGGAGACCAGGGCGCGTGAGAATCCCGAGCTTGCGAGGGGTTCTCACGCGCCCTGACCGACGAGTGGCCCGAAGCCATGTCGCACCGAGACGGGCCCCTGGGCCCGGCCGGAAGACAGGGCTACGGGAGCACGACCAAATGGTCGCGGTGCACGAGGCTCCGCTCGAAGGCGGGGCCGATGTTGTCGGAGAGTTCGCGGGTGGAGCGGCCTTTGGCGCGTTCGACGTCGGCGACGTCGTAGTTGACGAGGCCGCGGGCGAAGACGGTGCCGTTCTCGTCGGCGAGGTCGACGGCGTCGCCTGCGAGGAAGCGGCCTTCGGTGGCGACGACTCCGGCGTGCAGGAGGGAGCGTCCTCGGTCGCGCACAGCCTTTACGGCGCCTTCATCGAGGACGAGGCGGCCGGCGGGCGTGGTGGCGTGAGCGAGCCAGAGGCGGCGGGCTCCGCGGCGGCGTCCGGTGGGCGCGAAGGCGGTGCCGATGTCGTCGCCGGCGAAGGCTTCGCGGGCCTGCGGCATGGAGGTGAGCATCGTGGGCACACCTGCGGCGGTGGCGATGCGGGCTGCGTCGATCTTGGTGCGCATGCCGCCGGTGCCGACGCCGGATCCGGTGCCGCCGATCTCGACGTCCTTCATCTCTTCGACGTTGGGGACGAACGGGATGCGCTTGGTGCCTTCGCGGCTGGGCGGGCCGTCGTAGAGGGAGTCGACGTCGGAGAGCAGGATGAGCGCGTCGGCGTCGATGAGGTGGCTGACGAGCGCGGCGAGGCGGTCGTTGTCGCCGAAGCGGATCTCCTGGGTGGCGACGGTGTCGTTCTCGTTGATGATCGGCACGGCGCCGTGGTCGAGGAGCGTCTCGAGGGTGGATCGGCCGTTGAGGTAGGTGGTGCGGCGGGTGACGTCGTCACTCGTGAGGAGTACCTGCCCGGCGGTGAGGCCGAGGCCCTGGAACAGCAGCGAGTAGGCCGACATGATCTGGCCCTGGCCGACTGCGGCGGCGGCCTGCGCCTCGGGAAGCGCGGTGGGCCGCATCTGCATCCCGAGCGGCGCCATGCCTGCGGAGATGGCGCCGGAGGAGACGAGGAGCACTTCCTTGCCCGCGTGGCGACGTTCGGCGAGGATGCCGACGAGCTCGGTGAGCGCGGAGTGGTTGATGCCCCCACTCGTGTATGTGATGGACGACGAACCGACCTTGACGACGACGCGTTTGGCATCGCGAATCTGCTCGCGAAGGCTCTCGCTCGTGTGGGCTGCAGACAACGGGGGAATTCCCTTCTCCGACTCGTCGAACGGCGAGGTGACTACTGGCGGTAGCCGTCGTGCTCGGTCCAGATACCGGCTTCCCGTTCCGCGGCGATCTCTTCGCGAGCCACACGCTGGCCGTCCTTGCGGCCGTGGAACTCGTCGCGCTTCTCGGCGCGAGTGGGGCGAGCGTTCTCCTCGAGGCGCAGGTCGGTGCCGCGTGCACCGAGCAGTTCCGCGCCCGCCTGCAGCGTGGGCTCCCAATCGAAGACGACGGCGTTGTCGCCGGGGCCGATGAGAACCGTCGAGCCGGGCACTGCGCCGGCCTTGAACAGTTCTTCTTCCACTCCGAGGCGGTTCAACCTGTCCGCAAGGTAGCCAACTGCTTCGTCGTTCGCAAAGTCGGTCTGGCGAACCCAGCGGGTGGGTCGCTCGCCGACGATGCGGAACATCGTGCCGTCCGTGCCGCCTTCCTTGACGATCTTGAACCCGGCGTCGTCCATGGCCTTGGGCCGGACGATGACGCGCGCGGGCACGGCGGATTCGACTTCCTTGCGGGCTTCGGCGACGTGACGCGCAAGCGCGAACGTGAGCTCCTTGAGTCCGAGGTGGGCGACGGCGGAGACGATGAAGACTTCGAGCCCGCGGGCCTCGAGGTCCGGCTTGACCATCTCGGCGAGTTCGAGTGCGTCGGGAACGTCGGCCTTGTTGAGCACGACGATGCGGGTGCGCTCGGACAGCGGCTTGCCGCCCAGCGAGTCGTCGGCGACGTACTCCGACAGCTCGTGCTCGATCTGGTCGAGGTCACTCATGGGGTCGCGGCCCGGCTCGAGCGTGGCGCAGTCGATGACGTGCACGAGCACCGAGCAGCGCTCGACGTGTCGCAGGAACTCGAGGCCGAGGCCCTTGCCCTGGCTGGCGCCGGGGATGAGGCCGGGCACGTCGGCGATGGTGAAGCGCTCACTGCCCGCGTTGACGACGCCCAGGTTCGGCACGAGCGTCGTGAACGGGTAGTCGGCGATCTTCGGCTTGGCCGCGCTCACGACGGAGACGAGCGAGCTCTTGCCTGCGCTGGGGAAGCCGATGAGGGCCACGTCGGCGAGCGTCTTGAGCTCGAGCACGACGTCGGCCGTCTCCCCCGGTTCGCCGAGGAGGGCGAAGCCGGGAGCCTTGCGGCGGCGGCTCGCGAGGGCCTTGTTGCCGAGTCCACCGCGACCGCCGGCGGCAGCGATGAACCGGCTGCCGAAGCCGACGAGGTCGGCGAGGATGTTGCCCTCACGGTCCTTGACGACCGTGCCTTCGGGCACCGGGAGGACGAGCTCGTCGCCGTCGGCGCCGTTGCGCTCGTCGCCCGCGCCGGGCTTGCCGTTCGTGGCGCTGCGGTGCGGGTTGCGGTGGTACTCGAGCAGCGTCGTCACCTGGGGGTCGACCTCGAACACGACGTCGCCGCCGTGGCCGCCGTTGCCGCCGTCGGGGCCACCGAGCGGCTTGAACTTCTCACGCTTGACGGAGGCCACGCCGTGGCCGCCGTTGCCCGCCGTCACATTGAGGACGACGCGGTCGACGAAGTTCGTTGCCATGGTGGTTCCTTTCGGTGCGGCCTCGAGCGGACGCAGCCAGTGGACGAACGGCGAAGAGCCCTCGTCCTCGATTCTAGGGACGTGCAGACATGCGTGAAGGGGTGAGCCCGATTGCTGGGCTCACCCCTTCAACAAGCGATCGCGAGGATCAGGCCGTGATCTCCGGCTCGACGACGATGTCGACGACCTTGCGGCCCTTGCGCTGGCCGAACTTGACCGCGCCGGGGGCGAGAGCGAACAGCGTGTCGTCGCCGCCACGGCCGACGTTCTCACCGGGGTGGAAGTGCGTGCCGCGCTGGCGGACGATGATCTCGCCGGTGCCGACGATCTGACCGCCGAAGCGCTTCACGCCGAGTCGCTGTGCGTTGGAGTCACGACCGTTTCGGGTCGAGGATGCACCCTTCTTGTGTGCCATGTCGAAGCCTCTTTCGAAAATCTGTGGAAGATCAGTTCTGAGCCGTGGCTCAGCCGATCTTGGTGACCTTGATCTGCGTCAGCGGCTGACGGTGGCCCTGGCGCTTACGGTAACCCGTCTTGTTCTTGTACTTCATGATCGTGATCTTCGGGCCCTTGGCGGCCTTGATGACCTCGGCCGTGACGGTGACCTTGGCCAGCGCGTCGGCGTCGACCGTGATGTCGGAACCGTCGACAAGCATGAGCGGCTTGAGCTCGAACGACTCGCCCGGCTTCGTCGTCACCTTGTCGATCAGAAGGGTGTCGCCGACGGAGACCTTCTCCTGGCGGCCACCTGCGCGAACAATCGCGTACACGTGGGACTCTCTTTCGTCATGGCGCACTCGCTCTGTCTGACCGGCCGGTAGCTACCC
The DNA here is from genome assembly GCF_004151355.1 of Dermacoccus sp. 147Ba. Classification (NCBI taxonomy): domain Bacteria; kingdom Bacillati; phylum Actinomycetota; class Actinomycetes; order Micrococcales; family Dermacoccaceae; genus Dermacoccus; species Dermacoccus sp. 147Ba. The sequence continues at coordinate 106,830 of NZ_SEHL01000006.1, read as the reverse complement.
TGCGAGCAGGACACCGGGCGCGGTGGGCGCACCAAAGAACAAGAGTACCGTGCGCGGTGGCTCGCCCCAAATCCGCGAAGGCCCCCGAAATTCGCTTGCCCCCGCCGGCGCGCAGCCACCAGGCTGCACGCATGACCACACCCATCGTGCCCGAGCGCGACGACGAACGAGGCGATCCGCCGAAGGTGAGCGGCGAACGCGCCGTGCTCGACGGCTGGCTGGATCTCTACCGTGACACCGTTCTGCTCAAGATCGCCGGCCTCGACGCCGAGCAGCTCGCCCGCCGCAGCGTTCCTCCGTCCACCCTCAGTCTCATCGGTGTCGTGCGCCACCTCACGGAGGTCGAGGCGTACTGGCTGCGCGTCGTGCTCGACGACGAACAGGACGTGCCGGACTACTACTCCACCGCTGACGAGCCCGACGGCGACTTCGACCTCGCGAACGCCGCCGACGCGGCCGACAACGTCGCCGCCTACGAGCACGAACTCGACGTGACGCGAGCGCGGGCCGCCGCGTGGAGCGACCTCGACTCCCCCGTGCGCGGCCTGCGTAGGGGCGAACCGGTCAACCTGCGCTGGATCCTCGTCCACCTCGTCGAGGAGTACGCCCGCCACCTCGGGCACATGGATCTCCTGCGCGAAGCCGTGGACGGCCGCACCGGCTACTGACGCATTCGTCGAAAGCGCCCCGCCACCTGCGATACGGCAGGAGGCGGGGCGCTCTCGTGGTGTTCGGCGATCAGGACTCGTCGGCCTTCGTGCCCGGCGCACCGGCCGGGGCGACGACGCGCGTGCGCTTCTTGCGGGCCGGGGCCTTCGCCTCGGAGGTGACCGCAGCCTGCGTCGGAGCGCTCTGCGCGGAACCGGCGGCGTCGCTCGCCTCACCGGCGACCTTCGTCAGCGGCGCGCTCGACATCGGCGCGGCAGCCAGGTCGACGGCCTGCAGGCTCACGGGCGCACCCGAGCTCGACGCCGCACGACGACGCGGACGCTTCGCGGCGGCCGTCGCCTCCTGCGTGACGACGGGCGCCTCCGCCTGAGTCGGGGCCGAGTCAGCGGCGACCTTCGGAGCATCAGCGGGCGTCTCGGGCGACGCAGCGGCAGCTGCCGGAGCGTCACTCGTGGTCGTGGAGGCCTGAACCGTCATGACGGTCGCCTCTCCGGCTGCCGTGGGCGCACCCGTCGATGTGGCGACACGACGCGAGCCGCGACGGCGAGCCGGGGCCTTGCCCTGCTCCTGCGGCGCGCTTTTCGTCGAGGTGCTCGACGACTCGACGTGCCCGACGTTCTCACGCACCGTGGTGCGCTCGGGTGCGGCCGCCTTCGTCGCGGCGTCCTTCTCGCTCACGACTGCGTCCTCGGACGAGGCCGTGGAGACCGGCTCGGACGTGGCCGACTTGTCGCCCGCGGAGATGGCAGCAGCGTGCGCCGCAGCCGCGATCTGGGCGAACCCGTTGTCGCGCTCGTCGCCCTTCTTGTCGTGGGACGAGTCGTTGGAGTTCGAGTTCGAGCCGCCGGAGGTGTTGCCGTTGCCGCCTCCGTTGTTGGAGCCACCGTTGCCGTTGCCACCGCGACGCGAGCCACGACCCTTGCGGTTCGTGTCGTTGCCGTTGATGTCACGGTTCTCGACCGGGTGGTCGTGCACGATGATGCCGCGCCCATGGCACGACTCGCACTGCTCGGAGAACACCTCGACGAGGCCCGAACCGACACGCTTACGCGTCATCTGCACGAGGCCGAGCGACGTCACCTCGGCGACCTGGTGCTTCGTCCGGTCACGTCCAAGGCACTCGAGGAGACGGCGCACGACGAGCTCGCGGTTGCTCTCGAGCACCATGTCGATGAAGTCGACGACGATGATGCCGCCGATGTCGCGCAGTCGCAGCTGACGCACGATCTCCTCGGCAGCTTCGATGTTGTTCTTCGTCACCGTCTCTTCGAGGTTGCCGCCGGAGCCGACGAACTTGCCCGTGTTGACGTCGACCACCGTCATGGCCTCGGTGCGGTCGATGACGAGCGAACCACCGCTCGGCAGCCAGACCTTGCGGTCCATGGCCTTGGCGAGCTGCTCGTCGATGCGGTGCTTGGCGAAGACGTCCTTCTCGCCGGTCCACTTCTCGAGGCGCTCGGTGAGGTCGGGCGCCACCTCGGAGATGTAGGAGTGCACCTCGTTCCAGGCGCGGTCGCCGGAGACGACCATCTTGGCGAAGTCCTCGTTGAAGACGTCACGGATGACGCGGACCGTGAGGTCCGGCTCGCCGTGCACGAGCACCGGGGCGTTGCCGCTCTCGGCCTTCTTCTGGATCTTCTCCCACATCTTCGTGAGGCGCTCGACGTCGGCGCGCAGCTCCTCCTCGGAGGCACCCTCGGCAGCCGTGCGCACGATGACGCCGGCGTCGGCGGGCACGACCTCCTTGAGGATCTTCTTCAGGCGCGCGCGCTCCACGTCGGGCAGTTTGCGGCTGATGCCCGTCATCGAGTTGCCCGGCACGTAGACGAGGAAGCGCCCCGGAAGGGAGATCTGCGAGGTCAGGCGGGCGCCCTTGTGGCCGATCGGGTCCTTCGTCACCTGGACGAGGACGCTCTCGCCCGCCTTGAGGGCGTGCTCGATGCGCTTGGGCTGGTTGTCGAGGCCGGCGGCGTCCCAGTTGACCTCACCGGCGTACAGCACGGCGTTGCGGCCGCGACCGATGTCGATGAACGCGGCCTCCATGGAGGGCAGGACGTTCTGGACGCGACCGAGGTAGACGTTGCCGGCCATCGACGAGGCCTGCTCCTGGCGCGAGACGTAGTGCTCGGCGAGCACGCCGTCCTCGAGGACACCAATCTGCGTGCGGCCCTCGCGCTCACGCACGACCATGACGCGCTCGACGCTCTCGCGGCGAGCGAGGAACTCGGCCTCGGTGATGACGGTGCGGCGACGACCGGCCTCGCGGCCCTCGCGGCGGCGCTGCTTCTTCGCCTCGAGACGCGTCGACCCCTTGATCGAGGTGACCTCGTCCTTGGCCTTGCGGGGCTCGCGGACGCGGGTGACGGTGTTCGGGTCGTCGGAGTCCGAGCCGCCCGAACCGCTGCGGCGACGACGGCGGGTGCGCTTGCGCGAACCCGAGTCGTTGGAGTCCTCGTCGCCGTTGTCGGAGTCGTTCGAGGCGTTGTCCGAGGTGTCGTCCTCGTTTGCGTCGCCGTCGCGCTCGGCGTTCTTGCCGTTGTTCGAGCCGTTCGACTCGTTCGAGTTCTTGTCGCCCGAGTTGTTCGAGTCGCCGGAATCGCCCGAGTTCTTGGAGGAGTTCGAGCGGCGACCGCGGCCACCGCGCCGGCGGCGACGCGGGGTCTGGTCGTCGTCGTTGTCATCGGTGTCGTCGTCGCCGGAGGCGTTCACGTCGTCGGCGTCGCCGTCCCCCGCGGCGACGGAGTTGGCCGAACTGTCGCTGCGATCGTTGTTCCCGTCGCGCGAACCGCGACGACCGCCTCGCCCGCGGTTGCCACGCGAGGTGTCGTCCCCGTCGTCGCCGTCCTCCGAGCGGGACTCGGCGTCGTCGTCCGAACCGGAGACCTCATCACGCTCGTCCTCGCGGCGCATACGCTCACGCTTGGGAGCGCGCTTCTGCGGGTCCGGAGCCTGGAAGAGCAGACCGAAGGCTGCGCCGGGCGCGGGAGCCGCAGCTGCCTCATCGGTGGTGTCGGTTTCCTCGGTCTCGTCGACCTCCGGCGTTTCGGGAGCCTGCTGTGAGGCGAAAGGACTACCTGCGAAGAAGGGGCTCGCGAAGGTGGTCTCGTCGTTGTTCTCGGGGGCCATGGGCCCTCCTTCTCGTCGGCACGGCGTGTGCCACAGAAAGGCCCGTTTGGCCTTGCACGCGCCGCGGCGCGGATGAAGCAAATCGCCGTCTCGGGTCGTGACCCGCAACGACGGAAGTCGTCTTCTACGTGGATCGTCGGCTCGCGCATCGCGCGGCACCGAACGTCACGCCGCAGCCCCTCGCGGTCGGCAGCTTCGCAGTGTGTGCGTCGGCCACCCTCGCTCCGGACGGCTTCGGGTGAGGTGCGGCTCGCGCCGTCGTCCCCCACGTCCCGTCGGCGCGGTCGGAAGGTTCTGCGGGTTCGCCGCGAATTCTGTGAGACTCACGCGAACCACAGGCATTATCGCACAGGTCGTCGCCGTGCGGCCCACTCGCCACGCGAGGACATCATTGCTCGAACGGGTCTCCGACCGTGTTGCCGGGCTCCAGAGTGCCCTGCGCGAGGCGGGTCATGAGCGGCGGGCGCGGAACGACGAGTTCCGTGAGTTCACCGATGCCCTTGAGCACGTCGTTGGGTCGCACGGCGGGCGTGGTGTGCTGGATCGTCATCGTCCACCGGGCGATCTCGGCACCGGCGTCGGAACGAACCCCGACGACATCGGAGGTGAGGACGGCCTGGCGGACGTCGAACTCGCGCACGCCCGACTTCGTCATGCGCGTGACGAGCAGTTCGGTGCGAGTCATGAACGCGTCGACGGCTTCGGTGAGGGTCTCGAGCGGGATGCCCTCGAAGTCGAGTTGCCAGACGCTGGCCTGGAGCAGATCCGCGAGCGCACCCGGTGCGGCTTCCACGACACGCAGGACCGCGAGATCCGTCGGCAGTGACTCGTCGAGTGCCTCACGAAGCTTCTCGACGTCACACACCTGCGTCAGTTGGAGCTGGAAGTACTCCGACTCGGACGCCGTTCCCGTCGGGGCAGCGTTGGCATAGGAAATACGCGGATGAGGGTGGAAGCCGGCGGAGAAGGCCATCGGCACGCCCGCGCGACGGACCGCTCGCTCGAGCGCGCGCTGAAAGTCGCGTGTCGAGGAGAAGCGCAGGCGCCCGCGCTTGGCGTAGCGCACGGACACCTTCTGCACTGCCGGTGCGGGAGGTGGGCCTTCGGGAACTCGCTGACGTGCCACGAGTGAGAAGCCTACCCGTGCTCGCGCCGAGCGCCTCTACCATGCGTTCATGACGCAGCCGATGCGCCCGCGCGCACCGCGGCTCCACCCCGCTTGGATCGTCGCGGGCATCACTTTCATCACAGCGATCTCCGCCGCCGGTTTCCGTTCGGCACCGAGCGTCATGATGCATCCGCTCCACGAGGAGTTCGGGTGGTCGATGGGCCTCATCGGCTCCGCCGTGTCGGTCAATCTCCTCTTCTACGGCCTCACTGCGCCGTTCTCCGCCGCAGCCATGGAGCGTTTCGGCGTCCGCGCGGTCGTGGTTGCCGCGCTCGCCCTCATCGCCGCAGGCGCCGTGCTGCCGGTGTGGATGACGCAGCCGTGGCAGCTCATCGCGTGCTGGGGCGTGCTCATCGGCCTCGGTGCCGGCGTCATGTCGATGTCGCTCGTCGCGACGGTGAGCAACCGGTGGTTCGAGAAGCGCCGCGCCACCGTCTCGGGTGTTCTGGCCGCCGGGGCGGCGACGGGCCAGCTCATCTTCCTGCCGATCCTGGCCCAGCTCACCGATGCGTCGGGCTGGCGCTCGGCCACCGTCGCCATCGGTGCACTGGCGCTCGTCGCGATCCCGCTTGTGCTCTGGCGCATGCGCAATCACCCCGCCGACCTCGGCGTCAACGCCTACGGCGTACCGGCCGACGAGCCCGTGCGCACTCCCCCACCGGTTTCCACGGGCGCGGCCCGACTCGCGCTCTCCTCGCTCAAGGACGCGGCCGCCCGTCCGGCGTTCTGGACCCTGGCCTTCACGTTCGCCGTGTGCGGCGCGACGACGAACGGCCTTGTCGGCACCCACTTCATTCCGGCAGCCATGGATCACGGCATGGCCGGCACAGCCGCCGCGAGCCTTCTCGCGCTCGTCGGGGTGTTCGACATCATCGGCACGGTCTTCTCGGGATGGCTCACCGACCGCGTCGACCCAGCGCTGCTGCTCACGATCTACTACGCGGGCCGGGGACTGAGCCTCATCGTGCTGCCCATGCTCTTCACCGACGACGTGAAGCCGAGCATGTTCGTCTTCATCCTCTTCTACGGCCTCGACTGGGTGGCAACCGTGCCGCCCACCATTGCCCTGTGCCGCGCGTACTTCGGCCCGGAGCGAGGCGCCATCGTCTTCGGCTGGGTCTTCGCGAGCCACCAGATCGGGGCGGCGATCGCCGCGACGGCGGCGGGCATGGTGCGCGACGAACTCGGCACCTACACGTGGGCCTGGATGGTCGGGGCCGCGCTGTGCGGACTCGCTGCTATGGCATGTCTGGGCATGAGGCGTCGAGGTCGGGTGCCGAGCGAGGTCACGGTCCCCGCCTGATCCGGGTGAGCCCCCTCGGCCATCAGCGGAAGACGCGGGTGAGCACCGCCGTCGGACCTTCGATCGGGCCCTTCGTGAGCGGTTCGCGCGGAACGGCCGAGCGCCACAGGAGAGGAAGGACAAGTCCGAGAGCCGTGAGGATCGCGACGTTCGCCCAGCTGTCGTCGGGCTGCCCCGGCGCGTACGAGCGTACGTACCAGGCGAGGTATCCGATCTGCACCACGTAGACGCTGAGCGTCATGGCACCCGCGACAGAAAGCAGCGGGATGTCGACGTGGTCGGGAGCGAGCCCGAGCCAGACGCCCGAGATACCGACGACGAGCAGCGCGCAGAAGGCGACCTCGAGGTGCGTGCCGCTGTAGGGCTCGAAGTCGATGCGGCCGGCCTCCTTGGCGAGCATCAGCCCTGCAGCCAGGAGGAGCGAGAAGGCGCCTGCTGCCGCGATGTGCCAATTGAGGCGAACCGACGACATCGCTCGCCAGAGGATGATGCCGATGCACGTGAAGACGAGGAGCGTCGTCAGGCGATAGTGGGTGCCGGTGAAGACCACATTCCACAAACGCGCACCGACCTGGTCGCCCCGGACGGCAGCCTCGGCCGCCTTCAAGCCGAACGACTCCATGAAGTACGGGGCCGAAGCCCACAGCGCCGTCGCGACACCGGCAAGCGCCGTCACGGGAAGCCGAGCGAGCAACGGAGCCAGAAGGGTCGGCAACGCGAGGTAGAGCAGGACGATGTCGACCTGGGCTCCCCACGTCTCCAGCCACAAACCGAGAGCGACCAGCACAGCGGCGCGAATGCCGGCGCGCACGAACGCTGCCGGGAGCCCGCGGCTTCCTCGGTCGCCCAGTTCGGCGCCGATGCCGATGAGAAGAGCGAACAGCGGCGCCGTGGCGAACTCCGTCAGGTTGAACAGGCGCAGCGGCCCGGGGCTCGGAGCGCAGTGCGCCACGAACATCGCGATGAGGACGAGTCCGCGCAGACTGTCGACGCGGGTGTCACGGCCCCTGACGCTCGCCGGAGCTCGACGTGCGCGTCCGGAGCGTCCTCGCCGGGACGCCCTGGAGCGTGTGGCCATCAGTGCGAGTGCTCGGCTGACGCCAGCTTCTTGGCTCCCGAGCCGAGAACGGTGAGTGGCAGCAACGTCTTGCCCGTGGGGCCGATCTGGATGTCGGTGTCCATCTGCGGGCACACGCCGCAGTCGAAGCACGGCGTCCAGCGGCAGTCGTCGACCTCTTCCTCGTCGAGGGCGTCCTGCCAGTCCTGCCAGAGCCATTCCTTGTCGAGGCCGGAGTCGAGGTGATCCCACGGGAGCACCTCGAGTTCGCCGCGCTCGCGCGTGGTGTACCAGTCGACGTCGATGGGGTCGTCCATCTCCGCGAAGACGCGGGCGGCCTGTTCCATCCACCGCTCGTAACTGAAGTGTTCGCTCCAGCCGTCGAACCGGCCGCCGTCACGCCAGACCGCCTCGATGACCGAACCGATGCGGCGGTCACCGCGGCTGAGCAGCCCCTCGACGATGCCGGGCTTGCCGTCGTGGTAGCGCATGCCGATGCTCGAACCGAACTTCTTGTCGGAGCGGATGGCGTCCTTGAGCTTCTTGAGGCGCTCGTCGGTCTCCTCCGCGGAGAGCTGACCGCACCACTGGAACGGCGTGTGCGGCTTCGGGACGAAGCCACCGATGGAGACGGTGCAGCGGATGTCCTTGCGACCCGAGACCTGGCGGCCCGTCTCGATGACGCGCTTGGCCATGTCGGCGATCTGCAGGACGTCCTCGTCCGTCTCGGTGGGAAGCCCGCACATGAAGTACAGCTTCACCTGACGCCAGCCGGCGCCGTAGGCCGCTGCAACCGTGTTGATGAGGTCGTCCTCGGAGACCATCTTGTTGATGACCTTGCGGATGCGCTCGCTGCCGCCCTCGGGCGCGAACGTCAGGCCGGAGCGTCGACCGTTGCGGGTGAGCTCGTTGGCGAGGTCGATGTTGAACGCGTCGACGCGGGTCGAGGGAAGGGACAGACCCGTCTGGGTGCCCTCGTAGCGGTCGGCCAGGCCCTTGGCGAGATCACCGATTTCGGTGTGGTCGGCGGAGCTGAGGGACAGCAGGCCGACCTCCTCGAAACCGGTTGCGGCCAGGCCGTTCTCGACCATCTCGCCGATACCGGTGATGGAGCGCTCGCGCACCGGGCGGGTGATCATGCCTGCCTGGCAGAAGCGACAGCCGCGGGTGCAGCCGCGGAAGATCTCGACGCTCATGCGCTCGTGCACCGACTCGGCCATCGGTACGAGCGGCTGCTTCGGGTACGGCCACTCGTCGAGGTCCATCACCGTGTGCTTCGAGACGCGCCACGGCACGCCCTGCGCCTCCTCGGTGAGGACGACGCGCTGGATGCGCCCGTCGGGCAGGTAGTCGACCTGGTACATCGACGGCACGTAGACACTGCCGGTACGCGCGAGCTCAAGCAGGAGGCCACGGCGTCCGCCGGGCTTACCGCTGCTCTTCCACTCCTTGATGATGTCGGTGATGAGGAGGACGGCCTCCTCGCCGTCACCGACGACGGCGGCATCGATGAAGTCCGCGATGGGCTCGGGGTTGAAGGCCGAGTGCCCGCCCGCGAGGACGATGGGGTCGTCGAGACCCCGCTCGTTCGCGTGCATCGGGATACCCGCGAGATCGAGCGCCGTCAGCAGGTTCGTGTAGCCGAGCTCGGTGGAGAACGAGACACCCAGCACGTCGAAGTCGCGCACGCTGCGGTGACCGTCGACGGTGAACTGCGGAACGCCGGATTCGCGCATGAGCGTTTCCATGTCCGGCCACATCGAGTACGTGCGCTCGGCGAGAGCGTCGTCGCGCTCGTTGAGCACTTCGTAGAGGATCATGACGCCCTGGTTGGGCACGCCCACCTCGTACGCGTCGGGGTACATGAGCGCCCAGCGGGTGGTCAGCTCCTCACCGTCGGGGCCGTAGCCGCCGCAATTCCAGTCCTTGAGTTGGGCGTTGAGCTCGCCGCCGACGTACTGGATCGGCTTGTTCACCTGCTCCAGCAGGGGCTCAAGGTCGTGGAAGAGGGACTCACCAGGCATGTTTCAAGAATAGGTGCGCCCACGGACAACCCCAAAAGGTTGCCGTGGGCGCGCCTGTCGCGTGCGTGCGACGGCCTGCCGGACGGATCAGCCGGTGGTTGCCTCAGCGATGGCGGCGACGAACGCGTCCACGTCGGTCTCGCTCGTGTCGAACGAGCACATCCAGCGCACCTCGCGGCGCGCCGCGTCCCAGTCGTAGAACCGGAACTTCTCGCGCAGGACGTCGGCCACACCTTCGGGCAGCACCGCGAAGTTGCCGTTGACGTACGTGTCCTGGGTGAACTCCACACCCTTGATGGAACCGTCCGCGAGACCGGCCTCCACGCCGTCGCGCAGACGACGCGCCATCGCGTTGGCGTGACGGGCGTTCTCGAGCCACAGCTCGCCCTCGTACAGGGCGATGAGCTGCGCGGCGACGAACCGCATCTTCGACGACAGCTGCATCGTGTACTTGCGCACGTACGGCAGGCCTTCGGCTGCCTCCGGGTTGATGACGACGACCGCTTCGGCGAGCATCGCACCGTTCTTGGTGCCACCGAGGCTGAGGACGTCGACGCCGGCGTCCGTCGTCATCTCGCGCAGGCTGACGCCGAGGGACGCCGCTGCGTTCGACAGCCGCGAGCCGTCGAGGTGCAGCTTGAGGCCGAGCGAGTGGGCGTGGTCGGCGAGCGCCTTGATCTCCTTGACCGTGTAGAGCGTGCCCAGCTCGGTCGACTGCGTGATCGAGACGACGCCGGGCTGCGCGCGGTGCTCGTCACCGAAACCCCATGCCTCGGTGTCGACGAGCTCCGGCGTCAGCTTCCCGTCGGGCGTCACGACGTTGAGGATCTTGAACCCCCCGACGCGCTCCGGGGCACCGCCCTCGTCGACGTTGATGTGCGCCGTCGTCGCAGCGATGACCGCGCCCCAACGCGGCAACATGGCCTGCAACCCGACGACGTTCGCGCCGGTGCCGTTGAAGACGGGGAACGCCTCGACGTCGTCACCGAAGTGACGGGCCATGACCTCCTGTAGCCGCGCCGTGTACACGTCGGCGCCGTAAGCCACCTGGTGTCCGCCGTTCGCCGCCACGAGGGCTGTCATGACGTCCGGGTGCACCCCGGCATAGTTGTCCGAGGCGAAACCGCGCTCGTTGAGGTCGTGCTCCGTCTTCACGCCTGACTCCCGGTGAGGTCGATGATCTGGTCGTTCACGTCGGCCGCGTCGCCCGCGAAGTCGGTGACCACGGCGTCGGCGAGCGATTCTTCCAGACCGTCCAACCCCTTGACGCGGTAGATCACCGCGGCACCGGAGAGGTCACGTCCCTCGTCACGCGCTGCCTTGGTGAAGCCATGTGCGAGGGCCCGCGTCCAGGCTTCCGTCGCGGCCTTGACCGCGGCGTAGTTGGCACCACCGGCGAGCGGGCGCTTGAGCGCCGTGCTGGACACGACGGCCACCCGGCCCCGGCTCGAGGCCTGCAGGTCGGCGTCGAACGCGCGGGAGACGAAACGCAACGCGGTGAACGAGTTCTCGAGGAACCGGTAGTCGGCCTCACTCTGACCGGCGAGGCCTCCCCCGCCGCGCCACCCACCGACGAGGTGGACGAGTCCGTCGATGGGGCCCACCTCGGCGTGCACGCGCTCGGTGAGGCTCGCGACGTCGTCCTCGCTCGCGAGGTCCGCGGTGAACGTCACGGTGCCCGGCACGGCTTCGCGCAGCGCAGCGAGCTTGTCATCACTGCGGCCGACGGCGACAACGCGCGCCCCGGCACCGGCCAGGGCGCGCGCCATCACCTCGCCGCTGGTGCTCGTGGCACCCGCGACGAGCACCGTCAGGGAATTCAGATCAGACATCCTTGCCCGTCATCCCGCTCGTGGAGAGGATCACCGGCTGCATCTTGCGGTTGAAGGCCTCGTAGAACATCGACAGCGGGAACTCGTCGTCGAGCACCGTGTCGGTGTAACCCTTCGGCGGACCGGCGAGCACCTCGTCCGGCAGACCCTTGGCCCATGCGGACGCCGGGTGCGGCGTAAGCACGCCGCGAATGAGGTCGTACGCGGCGAGCCAGTGCGTCACCTTGGGGCGGTCGATCGAACGCCAGTAGAGGTCGTCGATCGCGTCACCGAGTTCGACGACGGCGGCCGTCACGGCATCCCAGTCGAACGCGAGCGACGTGTCGGTCCAGTGAAGGACGCCCTTCTGGTGCAGCCACGCGAAGATCAGCTGCCCGCCGAGGCCGTCGTAGTTGCGCGTGCGGTCCCCCGTGATGGCGAAGCGGAAGATGCGGTCGAAGAGCACGGCGTACTGCACGAGTCCGGCGTGGTCGAGCATCTCCAGCTCATCGTCGGAGAGGCCGAAGCCCTCGTCACGGCGAGCGGCGAGCTTCTTCTCCAGCGCGACGGACTCACGGTAGGTCGTGAGGTCGCAGCGCAGTTCCTCGAGGGAGTACAGGAAGTACGGCATCCGCTGCTTGATCATGAACGGGTCGAACGGAAGGTCACCGCGCATGTGGGTGCGGTCGTGGATGAGATCCCACATGACGAAGGTCTTCTCCGTGAGCTCCTGGTCCTGCGCCAGGCGCTCGGCGCCCTCCGGCAGTTCGAGGCGCGTCACGTCCGCGGCAGCCTTGAGCACCGTGCGGAAGCGCGCTGCCTCGCGGTCCTGGAAGATCGCCCCCCACGTGAACGTGGGCACCTCGCGCATGGCCACCGTCTCCGGGAAGAGCACGGCCGAGTTGGTGTCGTAGCCGTCGGTGAAGTCGAGGAAGCGCAGCGAGACGAAGAGTCGGTTCGTGTACGCGCGCTCGAGGTCCTCGATGAAGCCGGGCCAGATGACCTCGGTCAGGACGGCCTCGATGTGACGGTTCGGCGAGCCGTTCTGGGTGTACATCGGGAAGACGACGAGGTGCTGCAGCCCGTCGACGCGGTTTTGCTGCGGCTGGAACTCGACGAGCGAGTCGAGGAAGTCCGGCACCCCGAAGCCGCCGTCACGCCAGCGCTCGAAGTCGACGACGAGCGCACGCAGGTACGCGTCGTCGTGAGCGAAACGCGGGCGCAGCGTCTCGACGGCATCGACGAGGACGGTGACGTCCTGGCGAGCCTGCTCGTGGTGGGCCGCATCCGGAATCGAACCGTCCTTGACCTGCACGCTCGCGATGCTGCGCGCGGCCTCCTTGAGGCGCTTCCAGGCCGCACTGTTCTCCACAGCGCCGTCTTCGACGACCTCGGGCTCCCCAACGATCTCCTTGTGCTCACGGTTTCGGAAGGTCGTGTCGACGGACATGGAAAACCTCCAATCGAGGAGTTGCGGCCGCTGGACCCACCCCGGGTCGATGTAAGCGGCGAACGTAGCTGACGGCTCTAACATTAGCCGAAGGTGTGCCGCCTCACACAGACGAACGACCCGGTCCGATGCGGACCGGGTCGTTCGTCTTGAGGGTGCTGATTAGTCGGTGTAGAGGCCGTCCAGATCGCCCTTGAACTTCTCGACGACGACGCGACGCTTGAGCTTGAGGCTCGGCGTGATCTCGCCCTCCTCGATGGAAAGGTCGCGCGGCAGGATGATGAAGCGCTTGATCTGCTCCCAGCGGTTGAGCTGCAGGTTCATCTCGTCGACGTAGCCCTGCACCATCTCGCGGCAGGCGTCGCTCGTGACGATGTCGCGGTAGCTCTTGCCGGCCATGCCGTTCTTCTCGGCCCAGCCCGCGATGGCCTCCTCGTCGAGCGTGATGAGGGCGGAGACGAACTTGCGACCGTCACCCTCGACCACGAGGTTGGAGGCGTAGGGGCACACGCCCTTGAACATTGCCTCGATAGCACCCGGCGAGACGTACTTACCGTTCGAGGTCTTGAACAGGTCCTTCTTGCGGTCGGTGATGCGGATGTGGCCGCTCTCGTCGATCGCACCGATGTCACCGGTGTGGAACCAGCCGTCGACGAGCACGCGACTCGTCTCCTCCTCGAGGTTCCAGTACCCCTGCATGACGCCCGGGCCCTTGACGAGAAGCTCGTCGTCCTCGCCCAGCTTGAACTCGGTGCCCGGCAGCGGCCATCCGACGGTGCCGGCCTGGTTGGCGCCGAGGTAGGGGCGGTTGACCGAGGCCGCAGCAGACGACTCCGACAGGCCGTAACCCTCGAGCACCGGCATGCCGACGGCGGAGAACCACAGCGCGACGTCCTTGTTGAGGGCCGCCGAACCGGAGATGAAGTAGCGGATCTGCCCACCGAAGCGGTCGCGGATCTTCGCGAGGACGAGCTTGTCCGCGAGCTTGTACTTCGCCGCAAGGGCGCCGCTCGGCTCGTGTCCCTGGGCGCGGGCCTCGGCCACCTGCATGCCGACACCGACCGACCACTTGTAGAGCTTGAGCTTGACGCCGCCGTCGGCCTCCATCATGCCGTTGATGCGGGCGTAGACCTTCTCGAAGATGCGCGGCGCAGCGCCCATCCACGTCGGCTTCGTCTCGGGCAGGTTCTCGACGATCTTGTCGACGCGACCGTCGACGACCGTCGGGAAGCCGACCTGCATCGGCAGGCACAGAAGCATCTTGCCGAACACGTGGGCCAGCGGGAGCCACAGGTACTGCACGTCGTCGGAGTTGAGCAGCCCGGTCGAGTCGACGGCGGCCGCCTCGTACGCCCATGCGGAGTGCGGCAGACGCACGCCCTTGGCCGGGCCGGTCGTTCCCGACGTGTAGATGAGGGTGGCGAGGTGCTCGGGCTGGATGCCCTCCATGCGCTCCTCGACGACGTTGGGCTCCTTGGCGAGCAGTTCCTCACCGAGCTTCTGCAGGTCGTCGAGGGTGATGACCCAGTCGCCGTCACCCTCGCCGTCGAACGTGACGACCTTGACGATCTCACCGATCTGGTCACGACCCTGGCGCAGCTTGTCGACCTGCTCGGCGTCCTCGGCGAAGACGATGCGCGAGCCGGAGTCGGTGAGGATGTGGACGACGTCCTTGAGCTGCGACGTCGGGTAGACGGTGGTGGTGGCGGCACCGGCCAGCATGGTGCCGAGGTCGGCGAGCACCCACTCGAGGCGCGTCGACGAGGCAATGGCGACACGCTCCTGGCCTTCGATGCCCACGGAGATGAGACCGGCGGCGATCGCGCGCACGTCCTTGTCGGTCTGCGCCCACGTCATCGACTTCCAGGCGCCGTCCTTGGCGAAGCGGAAGCCCTCCTCGTGCGGCGTCTTCGCGACACGCTGCGTGAACAGGTGAGCGACGGAGCGTGCCCGGTTGTCGAGGATGCTCCGATCGAAGGTCTCGTCAGCTTTGTTCATGACCATGGTGTGCCCTCCAGAGGTTCGGCGCCGGCAGTTACCCGCGGGTTCACATCGTGTTTTCCTCACGATATGCGACGGCGCGATGCCGCATGGACGTTTCCGACGAGCCCGACCGCGATCCAACAGGAGAACATGCTCGAACCGCCGTAGGACACGAACGGCAACGGCACACCGGTGACGGGCATGAGCCCCAGGTTCATCCCGATGTTCTCGACGCTCTGGAAGAGGAACCAGCCCGCGATCGCTCCGCACAGGATGCGGCCGAAGGCGTCCCGCGAGCGGATGCCGATGACGAGCGTCCGCACGACGACGAACATCTCGAGGGCGACGATGCCGAGCGCACCGACGAAGCCGAGCTCCTCCCCTGCGACGGAGAAGACGAAGTCGGTGTACTGGAAGGGGATGAATCCACCCTGGGTCGAGCGGCCCTCGAACAGCCCCTGACCGAACCAGCCGCCCGAACCGATGGCGAGCTTGACCTGCGCGACCTGATAACCGATGCCCGACGGGTCGGCCTCGGGCCGCCAGAACGCGAGGAGCCGCTCGCGTTGGTACTGAGCGAGCAACGGCGTCGTGAAGGCGAGGACCGCCACGGCCACGGCGGCGGCGAACAGCCAGGCGAAGACCCGCGCACGAAGCCCCGCGACTGCGAACGCGGAAACCGCCGTCGCGGTGACGACGAGCGCCGAGCCGAGGTCCGGCTGCGCCATGATGAGCGCGAGCGGAACGGCCGCGAGACCGAGGCCGACACGGACGTCACGCCGGGCGAGCGCGCCCCTCACCTGATCGGTGTCGGCGAGCGCTGACGCGAGGGCAAGGCCGAGAGCCACCTTGGCAATCTCGGCGGGTTGGACGGAGAAACCCGGCAGCTCGATCCACGACCGCGAGCCGTTGATCGTGCTGCCCAGTGGACTGAGGACGGCGAGGAGTCCGAGAACCCCGGCGAGGTAGGCCAGCGGAACGGCCGCCCGCAGCGTGCGAGCGTCGAGGCGCAACACGGCAAACGCCAAGGCCATACCGACGGCGACGTTGAGTGCTCCGCGGACGGCAAAAGAGCTTCCGCTCGTCGTGGCCGTTGCCGACCATGTGAGCAGGATGCCGACGAGGCTCAGGCCCGCCGCGGCAACGAGCAGGCCGAGGTCGAGGTGCGCGAGGTCGCGCAAGCCCCGACCGCGTCGTTCACGAGCAGCCAAGGACAGGGCGTGAGGCGGCGACGTCGGCGTGCATCTGCTCGATGAGTTCGTCGATGGAGTCGAACTTCACGTTGCCACGCAGGCGGTCGACGAACTCGATGGCCACGCGCTCGCCGTACAGCTCAAGGTCGTCACGGTCCAGAACGTAGGCCTCCACCGTGCGCTCCGGAATGTCGAAGGTCGGGTTGGTGCCCACGGAGATCGCGGCCGGCAGCCGGTACTCGGGGTGGTCCTGCGGCAGTTCACGACGCACGAGCCACCCGGCGTACACGCCGTCGGCAGGTACGACGCCGTCGGCGTCACGGGCGAGATTGGCGGTCGGGAAACCGAGCTCGCGGCCCCGTTGGAACCCCTTGACGACCTCGCCGACGACGCAGTGGTGACGCCCGAGCACGTCGGCGGCCTCGTCGACCTTGCCCGCTGCGAGCAACTCACGCACCTGCGTCGACGACCAGCGGACGCCCGGGCCGACGTCGTCGAGCGCGACGACGTCGAAGCCGAACTCCTGGCCGAGTTCGCGCAGGGTGTCGATGTCACCGGAGTTCTTGATGCCGAAGCGGGTGTCCTTCCCGACGACGACGGCGCGGGCGCCGAGCGCGTCGACGAAGGTGCCCTCGACGAACTCACGGGGCGTCTCGGCGGCCAGTTCGCGGGTGAACGGCATGACGACGACGGCGTCGAGGCCGCGCTGTTCGAGCAGGTAGAGACGGTCCTCGAGCCCGGTGAGCAACTCAGGTGCGCGATCCGGGTGAAGGACGGCGAGGGGGTGCGGGTCGAACGTCACCGCAACCGTCTTGGCGTCATGCTTGGCTGCCTGCTCGTGGAGCTCGGCGATGACCGCAGCGTGCCCTCGGTGGACGCCGTCGAAGTTTCCCAGGGTGACGACGGTGGGACCGAAATCGGTCGGCAGGTCGGAAGGATCACTCAGGCGCAACACTCGCCCACCTTAGCCGTTGACGCCGAGCTCGCGCTCATCGATACGTGCCAGGCGCCACACCGCCACGGCGAGCAGCCACGTCACGACGAAGAGCCCGACGATGACGTATCCGACCTCGTCGAGCGGGATCGCGCCGAGCCACGCCACCGGCCCGCTCGTGATGCCCCACTTGTCGCTGACGACAGAGGCGAGTTCGATCGTGCCGATGACGAGGGCGACGACGACCGAGAGGCCGGTGACGGTGACGTTGTAGTACAGGCGCCGCAACGGCTTGGCGAAGGCCCAGTCGTAAGCACGCGTCATGAAGACGCCGTCCGCGGCGTCGAGCAGGCTCATGCCCGCGGCGAAGATGACGGGCAGGGTGAGGATGGCGTACCAGGGCAGGGCGAAGGCCGCCGCTCCGCCGGCGAGGACGAGCAGCGAGACCTCGGTCGCCGTGTCGAACCCGAGGCCGAAGAGGAAGCCGAGCGGGTACATCTGGGCCGGCTTGGTGATCGACTTCGTCGCACCGCGGAAGAAGCGCGCGAAGAAGCCACGGCCGTTGAGGTATTCCTCGAGGGCGACCTCGTCGAGGTGACCACGACGGGCCCGACGCCAGACGCGCACGATGCCGATGAGGCTCACGAGGTTGAGGATGCCGATGAGCCACAGGAAGCTGCCGGAGACGGTGGGCCCGAAGATGCCGAGCCACCGGTGCAGGCTCGAATCGTCGTCGGCCACCGGTCCGGCAATGGCCTTGACGCCGAGGGCGAGCAGGAGGCACATCGTGAAGACGACGCTCGAGTGGCCGAGCGAGAACCAGAAGCCGACGCTCACCGGTTTGCGATCGCGCCCGTCGTTGAGGAGCTTGCGTGTCGTGTTGTCGATGGCCGCGATGTGGTCGGCGTCGAAGGCGTGGCGCATCCCGAGCGTGTAGGCCGTGATTCCGAGCCCGATGCCGAAGACCTGGCCCCGTCCGTCGGTGCCGAGATGGAGGTTCTGGGGCGCCACGATGAGCGCGAGCACACCCCAGCCGAGCACGTGCAGGAGGGCGACGAAAGCCGTCATCCCCAGGATCGAACGCCGCTCGGCGGCATTGAAGCCTTTCCACCAGGTGGGGAGCTTGGACACGGTGGCCTCTCGGGTGACGGTGCGAAACCTGAGCATCGTACGCCCGGAGCACCGACTGTTGCGACGGCGTCGCAGAAACCGGCTGGCCGGTGGATTACTTCGGGAAGGTGACCCGGGATTTCGCCTTCGGGGTGCTCTCGTCGAGGATCGCCGCGAGGCGCCCGTCGGGGGCGATGGCGGCCACGGTCTCGGCGCGCTCCGGTGCCGAGGCGATGCGCTGGCCGAAGGTCAGCGCCCGCTCCTCGTCCTCGGTGACGTGATGAACGGCGAAGGCGTCTGCGGCGGCGTCCGCCATCGGGATGACGCTCGGGGCCCGGCCGGTGTCGACTTCGTCCGAGATGTCGTCGAGGGTGCGGGCAGCGTCGAGCGTGAAGGTGCCGACGCGGGTACGGCGCAGGGCCGTGAGGTGGCCGCCCACGCCGAGGGCGGCTCCGAGGTCACGTGCGAGGGCACGCACATACGTGCCCGAGGAGACCTCGACGACGACATCGACGTCCACGACGCGCGTGGCACCATCGGCACTCGTTTCGCGCACCTCGAGAACATCGAAGCGGCCGACCGTGACGGGGCGGGCGGCGAGTTCGACGTCCTCTCCCCCACGCACCCGGGCGTAGGAGCGCTTGCCGTCGACCTTGATGGCGCTCACGCTGCTCGGCACCTGGTCGATGTCGCCGGTGAGTTCGGCGACAGCAGCGCTGAGGGCCTGCTCGGTCACGACCTCGCGCGTGGCACCGGGCGCATCGACGACATCACCTTCGGCGTCGTCGGTGACGGTGGACTGCCCGAGCCGGATCGTGGCCGTGTACTCCTTGTCGCAGCCGACGAGGAAGGTGAGCAGCTTCGTCGCGCGATTGACGCCCACGACGAGCACGCCGGTCGCCATCGGGTCGAGGGTGCCGGCGTGCCCGACCCGGCGCGTGTTCGCGAGGCGTCGCATCCGGCCGACGACGTCGTGCGACGTCCATCCGGCCGGTTTGTCGACGACGAGGATGCCGTCGGGTGTCTGCGGTCGCGCGTCGTTCACTGCTCGTCCGCGGCCTCGGGCTTCTTGTACGGGTCGGCCTCGCCGGCGAACGCAGCCCCCTGCGAGGACCGCGCGAGTTCCTCGTCGCGGGCGCGCGCCTTGGCGAGCGCGTCCTCGAGGTGAGCGGCGCCCTCGGGCAGGGCGTCGGGGAAGAACTCGATCGTCGGCGTGAGGCGGATGCCGAGACCCTTGCCGACGTGGCTGCGGATGCGACCGCGGTTGTCGGCGAGCGCCTCGGCGGTGGCGGCGCGCTCGGCGTCCGAGCCGAAGACGGTGTAGAACACCGAGGCGTTCTGCAGGTCGCCCGTGACACGCACGTCGGTGATCGTGAGGAAGCCCACCCGCTCGTCCTTGAGACGGAACTCGACGAACTCGGCGACGAGCGACTTGATGCGGTCAGCGACCTTGCGGGCGCGAGCCTGGTCGGCCATGGGATCCTCCTTGAGCCGGGCGACGTTTTCGCCCCAACCCTATGTGATGTGTCGGCGCGTGAGCACCGTGGTTTTCGCGTGTGTGGCAGCTGCCTGCTCCGGCGTTTCGCCGGGCAACAGCCGTGGCGCGGCGGGCTGTCGCGCACGCCGTCGCCCCGGCGTGCGTCAGCCCTTGCGGGCGACCACGATGTCGCGGTCGATCGAGGCGTCGACGCGGTGACGGAACGCGTCCTCATCGAGGCCGGCGGCAGGCGCGCCTTGGCCGTGGACGACCGAGAAACCATGCGCGTCGAGCACGTCGGCGAGTTCGCCGGGCTTCACGACGTGGCGGTTGTAGGCGAGGCCGACCGTGCCGCCCGTGCGCAGGGTGTCGTGCCAGGACGGCAGCGCTCGCTCGAGGAGCTGCACCGGGGAACGGTCCAGCTTGTCGCCGTGGGAGCCGTGCTGGACGCCGTAGGGCGTGTCGGCGACGACGACGTCGACGCTCGTCCTGCGCATGACACGCCCGAGCCTGGTGGTGTCGACGTTGAGGTAGGTGACCTGTTGGGTGCGTCCGGCCTTCCAGTCTTCCTTCGTCGGTGCGGTCTCGAGTTCGAGCGCACGCCCGAGCGTCCGGCCTTCGCGACGCACCTGGCTGGCATCGATCTCGTGCTTGAGGCGGTGGGAGCGAAGCCACGTCGTGATGAACGCCTGGTAGGCCTCGAAGTCCTTCTTGTCGAGGTCGACGCCGGTGACGTCGATACCGCGCAGGAGGCAGGTGTTGAGGGTGGTGCCGCGACCGCACATGGGGTCGAGCACGTGGAGGGAGCCGTCGAGCAGCGCCTGCGGGCGCTTTGCGAGCGCAGCGGTGACGTTGAGGAGAAGGTGGGTGAACTGCTCGTTCGTCTTGCCCTGGTACTTCTGGATCGTGACGAGGTCGTCGCTGTAGGGGCGACGACGTTCGAGGGCCGTAGGGCGCAGCAGCCCGTCGGCCGAACCGAAGAGGGCGAAGGCGCCGCTGGCCTCGCTCACGACGCGGGTGAGCAGGTCGTCGTCGCCTTCGATGTTGAGGTAATCGACTCCGGCGACGGTGACGGGTCGTACGCGGGCGTCCAGGCCCAGAGCGTCGGCCATGACGGTGATCTCCGCGGCGTTGAGGCGCGCGGCGTCTCCGGCGTAGACGCGGTTCGACGAGGGTGCGAGGAGCAGGAGGCGCCCGTCGGGCGCGGTGTCGAGCGATGAGCGAAGCTCGGGCTGGGTCTCGTCGGCGGCGTTCTTGGAATTCACGGGCTCCAGTGTGCCGCAGTGACAACCCCGACCCCGAATCCGCGGCGTTCCAGCCAGGCGACGAAGGTCCAGGCTGCGGGAGCTCAGATCTCCAAGTCGAGAGTGCGGAACGCGGCCACCATCGAACGGAGATGCGACTTTAGAAGCCCACATGCGGAAAGCCCAACACTCCCCATGACCGAACCACGCTGGAAGCGGACTCCGCAGAGCAAGCGAAAGCCCCCACGAACCCCGAGCTTGCGAGGGGTGGTGAGGGCTTTCGCTTGTGATGCGGCCCGAAGGGCTATCGCACCGAGGCTGAATCCCGAGCTTGCGAGGGATTCAGACCGGAAGACGGCCCAAGGGAACGCACTCAGACCGGAAGACGGCCCAAGGGAAGGACTAGTCCCTCGGCTTCTCCCGCATTTCGTACGTCGTGATGAGGTCTCCGACCTGGACGTCGTTGTGTGAGCCCAGGTTGATACCGCACTCGAAGCCTTCGCGGACCTCGGTGACGTCGTCCTTGAAGCGACGCAGACCGGCGATCTCGAGGCTTTCGGTGATGACGACGCCGTCACGCGTGATGCGTGCCTTGGAGCCGCGCTTGATCTCACCGCTACGCACCATGGATCCGGCGATGTTGCCGAACTTGGACGAGCGGAAGATCTCGCGGATCTCGGCGGAACCGAGCTCGTGCTCCTCGTACTCCGGCTTGAGCATGCCCTTGAGGGCCTGCTCGATCTCGTCGATCGCCTGGTAGATGACCGAGTAGTAGCGGATCTCGACGCCTTCCTTCTCGGCGTATTCGGCGTTCTGGCCTTCGGCGCGAACGTTGAATCCGACGATGATGGCGTTGGAGGCGACTGCGAGGTTGATGTTGTTCATCGTGATCGCGCCGACACCACGGTCGATGATCCGCAGGTCCACGTCGTCGCCGACGTCGATCTGCAGGAGCGCGTCCTCGAGGGCTTCGACCGAACCCGACACGTCACCCTTGAGGATGAGGTTGAGGGTTTCGACCTTGCCTGCAGCGAGCTGCTCGTTGAGGTCCTCGAGGCTGATGCGCTTGCGAGCCTTGGCGAGCGAGGCCTGACGGTCTGCCGCTTCACGCTTCTCGGCGATCTGACGGGCCGTGCGGTCGTCCGGGGCCACGATGAACGTGTCACCGGCGCGCGGCACGGAGGCCAGACCCGTGACGAGCACGGGACGGCTCGGACCGGCTTCCTGAACGTTCTCGCCGTGCTCGTCGAGCATGGCGCGAACGCGTCCGTAGGCCTGGCCGGTGACGATGGCGTCACCGACGCGCAACGTACCGGACTGCACGAGAACCGTTGCGACGGCACCGCGACCACGGTCGAGGTTGGCCTCGATCGCGACACCGCGGGCGTCCTTGTCCGGGTTGGCGCGCAGGTCGAGCGCGGCGTCGGCGGTGAGCAGGACGGCCTCGAGGAGGCTGTCGATGTTCTGCCCCTGCTTGGCCGACACGTCGACGAACATCGTCTCACCGCCGTACTCCTCGGCGATGAGGTTGTACTCGGTCAGCTGCTGACGCACCTTGGCCGGGTTCGCGCCGTCGGCGTCGATCTTGTTGACCGCCACGACGATCGGAACGTCGGCCGCCTGGGCGTGGTTGAGCGCCTCGATCGTCTGCGGCATGACGCCGTCGTCGGCCGCGACCACGAGGATGGCGATGTCCGTGACCTTCGCACCACGGGCACGCATGGCGGTGAACGCCTCGTGACCGGGGGTGTCGATGAAGGTGATGGGACGGTCGACGCCCTCGTGCTCCTTGTGGACCTGGTAGGCACCGATGTGCTGCGTGATGCCACCGGCCTCGCCCTTGCCGACGTCCGCGTTGCGGATGGCGTCGAGCAGGCGCGTCTTACCGTGGTCGACGTGACCCATGACGGTGACGACCGGGGGACGCTGCTCGAGCATCTCGTCGTCCTCGCCCTCGGCCTCGGCCTCGAGGTCGATGTTGAACTGGGAGAAGAGTTCCTTCTCCTCGTCCTCCGGCGAGACGACACGGATGTCGTAGCCGAGCTCGGCACCGAGCAGCTGGAACGTGTCCTCGTCGAGCGACTGCGTCGCCGTGGCCATCTCACCGAGGTGGAACAGCACGGTGACGAGGCTCGCCGGGTTCGCGTCGATCTTGTCGGCGAAGTCCGTCAGGGACGCACCGCGGCGCACCTGGATGACGGTCGAACCGTTGCCGCGCGGGACGCTGACACCGCCGATCGACGGAGCCTGCATCTGCTCGAACTCTTGACGCTTCGCGCGCTTCGACTTACGACCGCGGACCTTGCTGCCGCCGCGACCGAAGGCGCCCTGGGTGCCGCCGCGACCACCGGGGCCACGCCCGCCACCGCCGGGACGACCGGCGAAGCCGCCGGGACGACCGCCGCCACCGGGGCGACCTGCGCCACCACCGCGGGCCGGGCGCTCGCCCGGACGCGGAACGGCAGCCTGCGACGGCATCATGCCCGGGTTCGGGCGCGGTGCGCCGGAGCCACCCGCGGGACGGGGGCCACCTGCACCGGCCGGACGCGGACCGCCCGCACCAGCGGGACGGGGACCGCCCGCACCGGCCGGACGCGGACCGCCCGCACCAGCGGGACGGGGACCGCCCGCACCGGCCGGACGCGGACCGCCCTGACCCTGACCACGGTTGCCGGGACGCGGCATGCCCTGGCTGGGCGCGAACGGGTTGTTGCCCGGACGCGGGGAGCCGCCTTCACGGCCGCCGCCACGACGATCGCCCTGCGGACGCTCGCTGCGGCCCATGCCCTGGCTCGAGCTGAACGGGTTGTTACCCGGACGCGGAGCGCCGGGGCGCGGTCCGGGACGTCCGGCACCGGGACGCTCGTTGCGAGCAGGCGCGGCCGGAGCCGGCTTCGGCGCTGCAGGGCCGGGCTTCGCAGCGGGAGCCTTGGGTGCCGGCGCCGGCGTTGCAGCCTCCGACTTCGGCGTCGCGGGCTTCGCCTCGGCGGGCTTGGGAGCCTGGGCCTCGCGCTTGGGCTCCGGCGACGGCGCGGGAGCCGGGGTCCCGGCCTTCGGCGCAGGCTTGGATGCCGGTGCCTTCGGGCCCGGCTTGGGGGCGCCCGGCTTCGCCGCGGACGGCGTTGCCTTCTTCGCGGGCGCGCTGGACTTGTCGTCCGCGGACTCGCCGCCTGCCTTCGTCGGCTTCGGCGGGTTCTCCTTGATCTTGCGCACCACGGGCGCCTCGATCGTGGAACTTGCGGACTTCACGAACTCGCCTTGCGCCTTGAGATGCGCAAGGAGTTCCTTGCTTTCGACTCCGAGCTCTTTGGCGAGCTCGTGGACTCGAACCTTGGCCACGTTTCTCCTGTCGGTTTTCGACGGACCGCCAAGGCTTCGAGCCCGGCAGACCGTCAGTTGAGGGTGCTCATCGCTGAGAACTCATCGGGTGCTCATAGCGTCAAACCCGCTTTCGGTCACTGTCGTGGAAGTCCCCCTGCGGGTCCTTCCGGTGTTTTCGTCGTCGTACGACGTGGAACGAATCTCCCGTTCCACCTGTTCCGCCAGCGCGTCGGTGGAAACCGCCGATCGCAGGCGAAGTGCCCGTCCCCAAGCGCGGCGGGTCGTGGCCTGGGAAAGGCACGTCTCGTCGGCGTGGAGCCACGCTCCCCTGCCCGGCATCGCCTTGCGCGAGTCGAGTACCAGGACGGCATTCTCATCGCACACGATGCGCAGCAAAACGGAACGGCCGCCCTTGCCCCGGCATCCGATGCAGGTGCGCTGCGGTTCGGACTTTCGGGAGAGCTCGACATCCGTGTCGGTCACGTTGATCACGTCACCAACCTTCTGTCTGTCACCGTTCGCCCCCTAGCCTACCTGTTCGCCCCCGGGGCGGGAAAACGCGAAATCCCCCGGGTGCCCTCGCACCCGGAGGATTTCCGGCCCGGATCAGCGCTCGCCGGCAACCACCGGAGCGCCCACGGCCGTGTCCGGACGGATGTCGATGCGCCAGCCGGTCAGCTTGGCCGCGAGGCGGGCGTTCTGGCCCTCCTTGCCGATGGCGAGGCTGAGCTGGAAGTCGGGCACGATGACGCGCGCAGCGCGCGCCTTCGGGTCCGTCACCTCCACGGACTCCACGCGCGACGGCGAGAGTGCAGCCGCGATGAACTCCTCGGGCTGGCGGGAGAAGTCGACGATGTCGATCTTCTCGCCCTGCAGCTCCGACATGACGGCGCGCACACGCTGACCCATGGGCCCGATGCAGGAGCCCTTGGCGTTGACGCCGGGCTGCGTCGCGTGCACGGCGATCTTCGTGCGGTGTCCCGCCTCGCGGGCGAGGGCCGCGATCTCGACGGTGCCGTCGGCGATCTCGGGCACCTCCATCGCGAAGAGCTTGCGCACGAGGTTCGGGTGGGTACGCGAGAGGGAGATCTGCGGGCCCTTCGGACCGCGTCGCACGGAGACGACATAGCAGCGAATGCGCTCGCCGTGGCGGTAGACCTCACCCGGCACCTGCTCGGCGGCCGGGAGGATGCCTTCGATCGTGCCGAAGTCGACCTTGACGAACCGCGAGTCGTTGCTCTGCTGGATCGTGCCGGCGACGATGTCGCCTTCCTTGCCGACGAAGTCACCGAGGATGGCCTCGTCCTCGACGTCGCGCATGCGCTGCACGATGACCTGGCGCGCCGTGCTCGCGGCGACGCGGCCGAAGTTCTTCGGGGTGTCGTCGAACTCGGGGCCCGGCTCGCTCCAGGTGCCGTCCTCCTGCTTCTGCCCGTCCTCGCGCGCCCAGACGACGACGTGTCCGCTCTTGCGGTCGAGCTCGACGCGGGAGCGGCGGTGGGCGCCCTCCTCCTTCTGGTACGCGAGCAGGAGGGCCTGCTCGATCGCCGGGACGATGACGTCCATGGGGATCTCGCGCTCCCGCTCCAGGGCGCGCAGTGCTGCCATGTCGATGTCCATCAGACGTCCTCTCCCACGCCGTCGGTGTCGCCACCGTGCGTGAATTCCACCTGCACCTTGGCGCTGGTGATCGTTGGGTACTCGAGTCGGGTCGGCTCGGCCGAGGCGTGGCCGCCGGCCTTCTTGCCGCCCTGCTCGGGGGTGACGACGATCTCGGTGGCATCGGCGGACGTGAGGCGTCCGGCGATCTTCGAGCCGTCGTCGAGGGTGATCGCCACGAGTCGCCCGACGTTGCGGGCGAAGTGGCGGGGTTCGGTGAGCGGGCGGTCGGTGCCCGGGGAGCTGACCTCCAGAACGTAGGGCTGCTCGCCCATGACGTTCGTGGCGTCGAGCTCGTCGCTGACGACGCGGGTGGCTTCGGCGACCTCGTCGAGCGTGACGGGCGCAACCGGCTCCGTCGTGGCCGTGTCCATCGCCACGATGCGGTCGAGGAGGATGCGCACGAGGCGACGCTTGCCCGCGGGCACGACGGTGACGTCCTCGACGAGTATTCCCAGGGGTTCGAGCTTGGGTGCGAGGGTTTCGATGATCGTTCGTTCCGCGCCTGCCACCGGACCTCCTGGAGTTGTCGTCACGCACCCGAGCGAGGGTGCGAAATGCGCGAGCACTCGGCCCGCGCGCGTCCACCTTACCGAACCTGACCCCCACGGGACACGCGCATTTGGGGTGGGTCGGTTCTGCCTGAGGTCACAGCCCGCCCGCGGTGAGGCCGCGGCGACGCAGCAAGCTGCGCTCGATCGGGCTGAAGAGCAGCAGTTCCACGGCCAGACCGACAGCAAGGACGAGAGCGATCGCGGCGACGACCGTCGGCATGTCGGAGTTCGCCTGTCCCTGGCTGAGCATCGAGCCGAGACCGAAGCCCAGTTCGGGCGAGGAGACGATGAGTTCGGCGGCCATGAGGGAACGCCACGCGAAGGCCCACCCCTGCTTGATACCGGCGAGGTAGGTCGGCATCGCGGCGGGAAGCAGGACGTGACGTACCAGCTGCGTGCGCGACGCACCGAGCGTCCGGCCGGCCCGTTCGAGCAGCGGTGGCACTTGGTCGAGGCCGCCGATGAGGCCCATCGCGATCGACGGCACCGCGGACAGCAGAATGACGGCGTAGATCGTCGTGTCCGTGAGGTAGAACATCATGACCGCGAACGGCACCCACGCCACCGACGGCAGGGACTGGATGGCGGCCAGCAGGGGCCGGAAGGCCTTGCGCGCCAACCGGTGACGCCCGACGAGCAGGCCGAGCGCGCTGCCCAACACGACGGCGACGAGGAACCCGATCACTCCGCGGCGAAGGCTCACCCAGATCGCCGAGAGCGCGTCGCCCGAGGTGAGCGAGCGCCACAGCGCGGCAGCAATGTCGCCCAGCGGCGGCAGGGCCCACGTCGGCTTCACCTGCAACCAGACGAGGCACTGCCACCCGAGGGCGACGAGGGCCAGCGCGCCGAGCGGCGCGAGGACGGACGTGAGGTCGACGCGGCGACGCTTGGGTCGCGCCTGGACCTCGAGACGGTCGAGGCCCGAGGTCACGTCGGCGTCGCTGATCGCCGGCGTGGCGCGCACGACGGAACGGTGTCGGTGCGCATCGACCTCGAACGGGTCCTCCGCGTAGCTACGGCTCGAATCAGGCGTGGGCATGGCGGCTGATCTCCTCTCGCAGGCGGGCGGTGATCTCCCGGGAGAGGTCACCCACGCCCGAGTCCTCGATGATGCGCGGGTGCGGCAGGTCGACGTCCCACGTCCGCGCCACGCGGCCGGGGCGCGAGGAGAGCAGGACGACGCGCTGGCCGAGGCGCACGGCCTCACGCACGTTGTGAGTGACGAAGACGACAGCCATCCGCTCCCGCTGCCACACCTCGGTGAGCTCGCCGTGCAGGAGGTCACGGGTCATGGCGTCGAGCGCCGCGAACGGTTCGTCCATGAGCAGCACCCGCGCGTTCTGGGCCAGAGCTCTCGCCATCGCGACGCGCTGGCGCTGACCACCGGACAGCTCGTGCACGCGACGGCCGCCGGCACCGGCGAGGCGCACCGTCTCGAGCAGTTCTTCGGCTCGTGCGCGGCGCTCTGGAGCCGCCACTCCCCCGAAGCGCATCGGGGCCTCGACGTTCTCGCGTGCCGTGAGCCACGGGAACAGTGCGCTCTCCTGGAACATGAGCGCGGGCTGCGGTCCGTCGACCTCCACGACTCCGGATGTGGCGGGTTCAAGTCCCGCAACGATAGACAGGAGTGTCGACTTGCCACAGCCGGAGGCTCCGAGGACGGAGACGAACTCACCCGGCGCGACGTCGAGGTCGATGCCACCGATGGCTTCGACGGCGTCCTCGCCGTGGCCGAAGACCTTGCGCAGCGCGCGCAGTGAGACGGCCGGGCGCACGTCGTGCTCCCCCGGGCTCGTCGGCTCGGGTCGGCGCAGCTGTGGTCGGGTGTCGGTCATGTCAGGCCTTTCCTCGTGCGCCGTAACCGCCGTCGTCGGCGCGCTCGAGACTGCGTGCGGCGAGCGCTCGGTTGAGCGGCGCGAGATCCGCGATGCCG
The DNA here is from genome assembly GCF_004151355.1 of Dermacoccus sp. 147Ba. Classification (NCBI taxonomy): domain Bacteria; kingdom Bacillati; phylum Actinomycetota; class Actinomycetes; order Micrococcales; family Dermacoccaceae; genus Dermacoccus; species Dermacoccus sp. 147Ba. The sequence continues at coordinate 78,814 of NZ_SEHL01000006.1, read as the reverse complement.
TGCAGATTCGGTTTCACCTCGATACCGCCCGTGGCCCAGGTGTGCTCGGCCACCTCGGCGACGTTGGTGAGCATCGGATCCCAGCCGAACTCGACGCTCCTCATGGCGCGTTCGATCACGGTGGGCTTGAGCTTCTTCCCGGCGATTCGCTCGATCTCGGAGTTGAGCAGGGTCGATGCCTCGTCGCGGTGCGCCTGGATCCATCGCACCGTGTCGACATGCGCGCCGAGCAGCGCCTCCACCTGCTCGGGGCAGCGGCGGCGGTAGTCCTCGGACACGACGACGCAGGTCGTGGCGAAGCGCCCGCCCGGCCACCGGGTGCGCTCGTCCACGAGAACGTGCGCCCCCGCTTCCTCGACGAGCCGCGACACCCACGGTTCGGCCTGGTACGACGCATCGAGGCGGTTCTGCTTGAACTGGTCGAGAGTCTGGCTGTTGGCCATCCACAGCACCTCGACCGCGTCCTTGCCGGAACCGGTGGAGATGCCCTTCTCCCGCAACAGCGTCTTGAGCGCAACGTCCTGAGTGCCGCCGAGCTGCGGCGTCGAGACCCGACGACCGCGCAGGCCTTCGACGCTCTCGATGCCCTTGCGTGCCACGAGCGCGGCGCCTCCTGAGGCACCACCGGCCACGAGCCGCACGCCCTGACCCTTCGTCCGCACCCACGCGGTGATCGCCGGGTTGGGTCCGAGGTAGGCGACGTCCAGCGCGCCGGCGAGCATCGCCTGAACGGCCGAGGGTCCGCTCGGAAAGATCTGTGGCTCAAGACGCACACCGGGCAGACGCTCAGCGAACGTGCCCCGAGCCATGCCGGCCACGGCCACACCGTGCGTCACGTTGGCGAAGTAGCCGAGGCGAAGCCTGTGCGGGGACGCCTCAGCGGCGCCGCACGCGGTGAGGGCGGGCAAGGCGAAGGGTGCCCCCACAGCGGCCGCGAGAACGGCGCGTCGCGAGGGACGATCGAGGGTGGTCATGTCAGCCGGCCAGCCAATCCTCTTCGGACTCTTCCTCCGGCTCCTCGCCGGCCGCCTGCGCCCCGAGGCCGAGGTCGGCCCCGACCATGCCACCCCCGATCGTGGCCCCGCTCGCAGGATCGATGACGAGGAAGGCGCCCGTGCCCCGGTGACGGGAGTAGGCGTCGACGGCCACCGGCTCCGCGAGGTGGAGCACGACCTGCCCGATGTCGTTGAGGCCAAGGGAATGCGCTCCGTCGGACGGGTGCCACGTGCTCTCCTCGACGTCCCAGTGATGGGTGACGTCGGTGAGGACCGCTCGCACGACCTTCGTACCCGCCTTGACGAGAACACGCTGGCGCGGCGTGGTCGAACCTTCGGCGAGCCACGCCACGACACCCTTGAGCTCGCTCGTCACGTCGGGTGCGTCCGCCTCGGACTCGACGACGAGGACGTCACCGCGGGCGACGTCGAGTTCGTCGGCCAGGCGGATCGTCACGGATTCACCGGCGCCCGCTTCCTGCGCCGAGCCCGTGGGTGTGTCGATGCCGATCACCCGTGATCCCAGCCCGAGGGTGGAGGCACGCACGACGTCTCCGACGTGCACGACGCCGGACGTGATGCGTCCGGCCATTCCCCGGTAGTCGGGGTGGTCGCTCGTGCGCGGGCGGATGACGAGTTGCACCGGCATCCGGAAGTTCTCGACCCGCAGGTCGCGAGCCACCGGAAGGTTCTCCAGCAGCGTGAGCAGAGGCTCGCCCTCGTACCAGGAAGGGGCCGGCGCGACAACACCCTCTCCGGTGAGGGCCGACAGGGGGACGACGGCGACGTCGCCCGCCAAGCCCACCTTCTCGACGAGGTCACGGGTGTCGCGGGCAACCTCGTCGAAGCGCTCCTCGGACCAGTCCACAGCATCCATCTTGTTGAGCGCGAACACGACGTGCGGGACGCGGAGCAACGCCATGAGAGCCGCGTGCCGCCGGGTCTGCGCCGAGACGCCGTGCCGCACGTCGACGAGAATCACCGCCGCATCCGCCGTCGACGCGCCCGTCACCATGTTGCGGGTGTACTGGACGTGGCCCGGGGTGTCGGCCAGGACGAAGGTGCGCTGCGGCGTGGAGAAGTAGCGGTACGCCACATCGATCGTGATGCCTTGCTCCCGCTCCGCACGCAGACCGTCGGTCAGCAGCGCGAGGTCGACGGTGTCGGCTCCGCGCGACGTGCTCGCCGCGACCATGGAGTCGAACGTGTCGGCCAGGATGTTCTTCGTGTCGTGCAGCAAGCGCCCGACGAGGGTGGACTTGCCGTCGTCGACGCTGCCCGCGACGACGAGGCGCAATTGTTCCGGAGCCGCCGTGGCACCGCTGGCGTCAGCCGGCCGTGATGGCACCGCCACCTCGCGTCCCGTCTCCGGTCGGCTCGTGGGTGTCACGTGGGTCGTTGTCATCAGAAGTACCCCTCTCGCTTGCGGTCTTCCATCGCGGCCTCGGAGAGGCGGTCGTCGGCGCGTGTGGCGCCCCGTTCGGTGAGGTGGCTGGCGGCCACTTCGGCGATGATCTCGGCGGTGGTTCGGGCACTGGATTCGACTGCGCCGGTGCACGATCCGTCACCCACAGTCCGGTAGCGGACGCTCTTGGTCACGACCTTCTCGTCGGGGCGCGGACCGAACCACGGGCCCGACGTGAGCCACATTCCGTCACGTTCGAACACCTCGCGATCGTGGGCGAAGTAGATCGGCGGGAGCGCGACGTTCTCGGCCTCGATGTAGCGCCAGATGTCGAGCTCGGTCCAGTTGCTCAGCGGGAAGACGCGCGTGTTCTCCCCCGGCGCGTGCCGCCCGTTGTAGACGTTCCACAGTTCGGGTCGCTGGTTGCGCGGATCCCATCCGCCGAGCGCGTTGCGCACGGAGAAGATGCGTTCCTTGGCGCGTGCCCGATCCTCGTCACGACGTGCGCCACCGAGGAGCGCGTCGAACTTCTGCTCGGCGATCGTGTCGACGAGCGGCACCGTCTGCAGCGGGTTGCGCGTGCCGTCCGGACGCTCGGTGAGGCGTCCGTCGGCGATCCAGTCCTCCACTGCCGCGACGTGCAGCCGCAGGCCGTGGCGAGCGACGATCTCGTCACGGAAGGCGATCACCTCGGGCAGGTTGTGTCCTGTGTCGACGTGGAGCAGCGTGATGGGCAGCGGCGCCGGCGCGAGCGCCTTGAGCGCCACGTGGAGCAACACGGCCGAGTCCTTGCCACCGCTGAACAGCAGTGCAGGACGGTCGAACTCGGCGACGACTTCACGGATGATCTCGATGGCCTCCGCTTCGAGAGCGCGGAGCGTCGAGGCTTCGGCGGGGTTCGTCGGGGTGTGCTCGAGCACGGTCATGACAGGTTCCTTTCCGACTCGTCGGACAGAAGGAGGGCGAGCACTTCAGCCGCTGAATCACGCACGCTGCGGCCCTCGGTCTCGAGGCGAAGATCAGGGTCCTCGGGAATCTCGTAGGGGTCGTCGACCCCGGTCATCGCAGGGATTTCGCCGGCGCGAGCCTTGGCGTAGAGGCCCTTGACATCGCGTCGTGCGCACTCCTCGAGCGAGGTTGCGACGTGGACTTCGACATAACGGGCACCGCTCGCCTCGTGGCGTGCTCGGTTCTGCTCGCGGGCGTCCGCATACGGGGCGATGACAGGCACGACGGCCCAGACCCCGTTGCGTGCCAGCATGTCGGCGAGGAAGCCGACCCGCGTGACGTGCGTGGTGCGGTCCTCGCGCGAGAAGCCGAGTCCCTTGCTCAGGGATTCGCGCAGTTCGTCGCCGTCGAGGAGTTCGACCCGCTCGCCCCGGGCGCGCAGGGCCCCCACGAGCTCGTGGGCGATCGTCGACTTGCCGGCACCGGAGAGCCCGGTCAGCCACACCGTTGCGCCGCTCACAGGTTGATCCCGCATTCGGTCTTGTCCTGGCCCGCCCAGCGGCCGGCGCGAGCATCCTCTCCGGGTGCGACCCGGCGGGTGCACGTGGCGCACCCGATCGAGGGGTAGCCCTGGGTGAGCAGGGGGTTACTGATGACGCCGTACGCCTCGATGTACTCCTCGACGTCGGTGTCGCTCCACGCGACGATCGGCGCCACCTTGATCCGTTCGCGGCGCTCGTCGAAGCTGACCACCGGGGTGTCCCGGCGTGTCACGGCCTCGCTGCGCCGCACCCCCGTCGCCCACGCCTCGTACCCGTCGAGTGCATCGTCGAGCGGGTGCGTCTTGCGCAGAGTGCAGCACAGGTCCGGGTCACGGGAGAACAGGTCCTTGCCGTGGCTCGCGTCCTGTTCGGCCACGCTCTGGGTCGGCGTGAGGTTGCGCAGGGTGATGTCGTACTCCTGCGCGACCCGGTCACGCGTCGCGATGGTCTCGGCGAAGTGGTAGCCCGTGTCGAGGAAGAGCACGTCCACACCCGGCATGACACGTGAAGCCAGGTGCGGCAGAACGGCGTCCTGCATCGAACTCGCGACAGCGAACTTGTCACCGAACTCCTCGCGCGCCCAGTCGAGCACGCGGATCGTCGGAGCTCCGTCGAGATCGCGGCGAGCAGCCTCCGCCACGGATCGCAGGGTCTCGGCGTCACGGACGGCGCTCATCGCAAAGCCTCCTCGTCCGCGCGACGAGCCCAGTCGCCGAAGGTCTCGCTCACCTCACGCTGTTCGACGAACCGGGTGACGACGCGTTCGACGTAGTCGCCCAGCTCGGTGGCGACCACCTTGTGCGCGCGCAGCTTGCGCCCGACGACGAGGTCCTCCCCGAGACCGCCTCCGAGGTGCACCTGGTAGCCGGGCACCTGTTCGCCGTTCTCGTCCGTGACGATCTGTCCCTTGAGGCCGATGTCGGCCACCTGGATGCGGGCGCACGAGTTGGGGCAACCGTTGAGGTGGATCGCGATGGGGTGTTCCAAGACCTCGTTGAGGTGTGCCAGGCGCGTCTCCAGTTCCTCGACGAGGTCGGCCGCGCGCTTCTTCGTCTCGACGATGGCGAGCTTGCAGAACTCGATGCCGGTGCACGCCATCGTGGCGCGACGCCAGTGCGACGGGCGGGCCTCGAAGCCCAGCGGTCGCATCGTGTCGACGAGTGCCTCGACGTTCTCGTCGGCCACGTCGAGCACGACGAGCTTCTGATAGGGCGTGAGTCGCACCCTGGCCGACCCCGCAGCTTCCACGGCGTCCGCGACGGCCGCGAGCGCCGTACCGCTCGTGCGACCGGCGACGGAGGCGAAGCCGACGAAGTTGTCGCCGTCCTTCTGGCGGTGCACACCGATGTGATCGATCGTGTGCTTCGGCGTGGGCGCTGGCGGCCCGTCGACGAGCTTTCGACCGAGGAACTCCTCCTCGAGCACCTGCCGGGTGCGCTCGGCGCCCCATTCCTCGACGAGGTACTTGAGGCGCGCGCGGTTGCGCAGGCGTCGGAAGCCGTAGTCGCGGAAGAGCTTGACGACGGCGAGCCACACCTCGGGCACCTCCTCGAGGGGCACCCAGGCACCGAGGCGCAGGGCGAAGAACGGCTTGGTCGAGAGGCCCCCGCCGATCTGCAGGTCGAAGCCCGGTCCGTGCTCGGGATGGATCGAGCCGACGAAGCTGATGTCGTTGATCTCGGGTGCCATGTCGGGCAGCCACGCGATCGCCGTCTTGAACTTGCGCGGAAGGTTGGCCAGCTCGGGGTCGCCGACGTAGTGCTTCTTGATGTATTCGAGCGCCGGGGTGGCGTCGAGTACCTCATCGGGGTGCACGCCGGCCACGGGCGAACCGAGGGCCGTGCGGGTGCAGTCTCCGCACGCTTCCATCGTGTCGAGACCGACGGCTTCGAGGCGCTCCCAGATCTCCGGCACGTCCTTGACGTCGATCCAGTGGTACTGGATGTTGTGCCGGTCCGTGATGTCGGCGCTGTCGCGGGCGAAGTCGGTCGAGATGCCGGCGAGGACTCGCAACTGCTCGGTGGTGAGCTGGCCGCCGTCGATGCGCACGCGCATCATGAAGAACTCGTCGTCGAGTTCTTCGGGCGGCAGCGTTGCCGTCTTGCCACCGTCGACACCCGGGCGACGCTGCGTGTACAGACCCATCCAGCGGAAGCGGCCACGCAGGTCGGTGCCCTCGATCGTGTCGAATCCACCGGCCGCGTACTCCTCGAGGATACGGCGGCGAACGTTCAGCGGAGCGTCGGCCTGCTTGAAGACCTCGTTCGGATTGAGGGGGTCACGTTCCCCGAGGGCCCACTGGCCTTCGGGCTTGCGTGCACGGCCCTTCGGGCGGGCCTGGGTCGTCGCCGTCATCACTACTCCTCGCATCGGCCCCATAACCCTTACTTTTGCATCACCCAACTGCAACTAATGACTACCGAGCGGTCCACACTGTGAACGCTCCCCCGTCGTCCGTGGGACGATGAGCGCATGCCGTCTGCTCGTCCCCCTCACGCGCTCGCCCGTCGCACCTTCGTCGCAGCCGCGCTCGTCGCACCACTCGCCGGGTGCGGGCTCCGGCTCGAGAGTGACGCCCCCGTTCCCGGCCCCAAGGCGGAGCCCGCGCCTGACACGAAACCGCTCGAGCAGGTTCGCGCCTGGCTCGTCGAAGCGATGACGGCCGCGGAGCGCGAGACCATCCACCATGCCCAGGCCGGAACTGCGCAGAAGTTGCACAACGCCCAACTCGACCGTCTCGACGCGACGCTGAAGGGCCTGGGTGCCACGACGCTTCCGTCGGTGACGGCAACCGGCACACCGAGTGCTCCGCCGACGAGCTCGAGTTCGTCGACCCCCGCGAGCACGCCGAGTTCGACGCCCGAGCAGGTCCCGCCGTCGGCATCCCCCTCGGTCTCGCCCACCGGCGAATCGACGTCGTGGACGAGGGCCGAGAGCGTCTGGGCCGGAGCACCGGCAGCAGTCGTCCTGCAGCGCGTCAGCAGGAACTCACGGCCGGTCGCCCTGGCGATCGCTGCCGCGAGTCTCGCGTCGTTACGACCCGCCGACATCACCGTCCGGTGGCCCTCGACCATCGCCATGCCCCGAACCGACGGCACTCTCCTCGCGTCCGTCGAAGCAGTCATCGACGCCCTCGAGTGGTCGGCGGCTCGCACCAAGCTCTCCGCGCGCGAGGAGATCACCGCGCAGCTCGAGTGGGCCTATGCTGCGCGCTCACTCACCCAAGCCGGCATGCCCGCGCAGGCCGCCGGCAAACGCGCGCCCTGGCGCACGTACTCCACCCACGCGCAGGCTCACGACGTGGCCCGCAAGGCCGCGTTGGGAGTCGTGTCGGGCGCTGCCAAGGTCTCGTCCTCCACGGAGAGCGCACACGAAGCTGCGGGGTTGCTCTCGGTCTGGTCCGGGGCGGCTGCGGTGGCCGAGCAGCTCGGCGAACCGCTGCGTCCGCTTCCCGGACTCTCCGCCTGATGGGTCGTTCACCACGACCTACGAGGCGTCCCATGCAGACCCGCGCCCACGCCACCGCCACCGTCCTCACGGCCGCGCTCGTTCTCGCCGCGGGATGCTCCTCGGGCTCGTCGACATCGTCGCCGTCGGCCACCTCGGCGAGCAGTCACTCCTCCTCCGAGTCGAGCACCACACCGAACTCGCAGGCTCCCTCCCGTTCGGGCACTTCCTCGATCCCCGCGCCGAAACCGGTCACCGGCAGACCCGCCACGATCACCATCGGTGCCTCCGGTGACCTCATCGCCCACGCGAGCACCGTCGCGCAGGCGCGAGCGGCCGCGGGAGGGCGGGGCTACGCCTTCGCCCCCTTCTTCGCAGCCCTCCAGCCGACGGTCGGGGCCCCGACGATCTCCATCTGTCAGATGGAGAATCCGCTGTCGCGCACGAACACGGATCTTTCGGTCGAGTACAGCTTCAACGCGCCACGCGAGTTCGCTACAGCGACGCGATCAATGGGCTTCGACGGGTGCAGCACGGCCAACAACCACACGTGGGACCGGGGCCAGAAGGGCATGGAGGAGACGCGCGAAGTCCTCGCGGCCAACCACCTCAAAGCCTCCGGCCCCGGGACGAAGGCAGGCGAGAAGGGCCAGCCCGTGTTCTACGAGGCCAACGGTCTGAAGGTCGCGCAGCTGTCGTACAGCTACAGCCTCATCAACGCTGTCGGCGACCAGTGGAGCGTGCCGAAGGAAGCGCCTTGGTTGAAGGACGCCATGTGGTTCACACGCACGTCCAAGGGCGTCGTCAAGGATGCCGCCGCAGCGCGCGCCCAGGGCGCGGACCTCGTGCTCGTCTCCATGCACTGGGGTTATGAGTACGAAGGGGTCAACGCTCAGCAGAAGCAGGTGACGGCGGAGCTGATGCGCTCCGGCCAGGTCGACTGGATCATCGGCAACCACCCGCACGTCGTACAACCCTGCGACAAGGTGAACGGTCGCTATGTGACCTACTCGCTCGGCAACTTCTTCAGCGGGCAGATCGCGGCGATCAAGCCAGGAACCGCCGACGGAGCGTTCGCCGCCGTGACCTTCGAGCGGGACGCAGCCGGCAAGTGGAAACAGTCGATGACGTTCCAGCCGACCTACCAGAACCAGACGACGCGACACGTGGAACTGGCGAGCCCGACCTCGAACGCCGACTCCTACCGCAAGACAGTCAGGACGATGGGTCTCATGGGCTGCGACGCGAAACCGGCGAGCTGAGCCGTCAGACGAGCCCGAACTGGTGCGCTGTGTCGTAGCCGATCTTGACCACGAACGCGCCCACGACGAGCACGAAGACGACGCGGACGAACCCGGCACCCTTCGACACGGCCGTGCGCGCGCCGACGTAGCCGCCGGCGAGGTTGGCCAGCCCGAGCACGAGCCCGACCTTCCACATCACCGCTCCGGCGGGGATGAAGACGACGAGGGATGCCAGGTTGGTGGCGAAGTTCGCGAGCTTCGCCTTGGCCGACGCCTCGAGGAAGCGGTATCCGAGCAGGCTCACGAGGGCGAAGACGAAGAAGCTGCCCGTGCCGGGGCCGAGAGCGCCATCGTAGAAACCGACGCCGAGCCCGATGGCCGCAGCCGTGCCGTAGTGACGGCGCGTTCCGGCGTGACGCAGGTTCTCGAGCTGACCCATGGACGGCTTGAGGAGGGTGTAGGCACCCACGCAGACGAGCACGACGAGGATGATCGGGTTGAAGGCCGAGCGCGGGATGTGGCTCGCGACGGCGGCGCCTGCCACCGAACCGGCAAACGAGAAGCCCGCCAGCGGTAGGGCTGTGCGCAGGTCAGGTTTGACTCGGCGCAGATACGTCGCGGAACTCACCGACGTGCCGCAGATCGAGCCCAGCTTGTTCGTCGCGAGCAACTGTGCCGGGGCAGCGTGCGGAAACGCGACCATGAGAGCGGGCAACTGCACGAGCCCGCCACCGCCGACGACGGCGTCGATCCAGCCGGCGCAGGCAGCAGCCAGGCCGAGCAGGACGAGGGTCATCAGCTCCGGGTCGTTCACCACGACATCGTCGTGCAGCCACTCGGCTGCGGCAACTCGGTCTCACGTGCGACGCGGCCGGGTCTCCACACGCACGAGGGCCCCGACATCGGCGCCGGGGCCCTCGTGGGCGAGAAGGAGAGCGCGGATCAGCCGCGGACGTCCGTGACGACGGCCTGCGTCAGCTCTGCAAGGGGGACGTCACGCTTGTCGCCGCTGCGGCGGTCCTTCACCTCGACGACGCCGTCGGCCAGGCCGCGGCCGAGCACGACGATCGTCGGCACGCCGATGAGCTCGGCGTCCTTGAACTTCACGCCGGGGCTCACCTTCGGGCGGTCGTCGTAGAGCACGTCGAGACCCTGTGCCTCGAGGTCGGCGACGACCTTCTCGGCCTGCTCGTAGACGGAGGCGTCCTTGCCCGTGGCGACGACGTGCACGTCGAACGGTGCGATGTGGCGCGGCCAGATGAGGCCGAGCTCGTCGAGGTTGCTCTCGGCGATGGCGGCCACCGCGCGCGAGACGCCGATGCCGTAGGAGCCCATCGTCACCGTGACGAGCTTGCCGTTCTCGTCGAGCACCTTGAGACCGAGGGCCTCGGCGTACTTCGTGCCGAGCTGGAAGATGTGCCCCATCTCGATACCGCGTGCGAGCGTGAGCGGCCCGGAACCGTCGGGCGCCGGGTCGCCTTCCTTGATCTGCGCGGCCTGGATCGTGCCGTCAGCGGTGAAGTCACGGCCGTGCACGAGGTCGATGACGTGCTTGCCGGCTTCGTCCGCGCCGGTCACCCACGCCGAACCCTCGGCGATGCTCGGGTCGAGCAGGTAGCGGATACCGCTGCTGTTCGACTCCCCCAGGACGCCCGGGCCGATGTAGCCCTTGGCCAGCATCGGGAAGGTGGCGAAGTCCTTCTCCTCGAAGGCCTCGACGTCGGCCGGCGACACCTGCGCCTCGAGACGCTTGGCGTCGACCTCGCGGTCACCGGGCACACCGATGGCCAGGGGTTCACGCGTGCCGTCGGGGTGGACGAGCATGACGAGGACGTTCTTGAGCGTGTCGGCGGCGGCCCACTCACGGCCGTCCGTGCGCGGATGGTTCGCGTTGAGGGCCGCGACGAGCGTGTCGATCGTCGGGGTGTCAGGTGTGTCCTCGACATGCGCGGCGCCGGCGGTCACCTCGATGGGCTCGGCCTGCGGCACGACGACGGCCTCGACGTTGGCGGCGAATCCCCCGGGGCTGCGCACGAAGGTGTCCTCACCGTGCGGGCTGACGGCGAGGAACTCCTCCGAGGCGCTGCCGCCCATGGCGCCGGAGTCGGCGTGGACGGCGACGTACTCGAAGCCGAGGCGGTCGAAGATCTTGACGTACGCACCGCGGTGCTTGAGGTAGTTCTCCTCGAGGCCCTCGGGCGTGTGGTCGAACGAGTAGGAGTCCTTCATGATGAACTCGCGTCCGCGCAGCAGACCGGCGCGGGGACGCGCCTCGTCGCGGTACTTCGTCTGGATCTGGAACAGGATCGTGGGCAGTTCCTTGTAGCTCGAGAACATGTCCTTCACAGTGACCGTGAACATCTCCTCGTGCGTGGGGCCGAGCAGCATGTCGACGCCCTTGCGATCGGCGAGGCGGAACAGGTTCGGGCCGTACTCCTCCCAACGACCCGTGGCCTCGTAGGGCTCACGCGGCAGGAGGGCGGGGAAGCTCAGTTCCTGACCACCGATGGCCTCCATCTCCTCGCGGACGATAGCCTCCACCTTGCGCAGCACCTTGAGGCCCAGCGGCAGCCAGGTGTAGATGCCGGGGGCGGCGCGACGCACATAGCCCGCGCGCACGAGCAACTGGTGACCCGGCAGCTCGGCGTCCGAAGGGTTCTCGCGAAGCGTTCGCAGGAACAGGTTGGACATGCGCTGTGCCACGTTGGCTCTCCTCGATCTCGGGTGACGAGCCCACCTACGGGGCAATCGTCATACCGGCCAATGATAGTCGGCCAGAACCCCCGAAACTCACCGCCTCCGCTGCCATGATGGCGGTATGCAGATCAACCTCCGCCACAACCCTTCGTTCGCCGTGGCCCGCATGTTCCTCGCGCCCGGAGAGCCCGTCCAGGTCGAGTCCGGCGCGATGATGGCGCACTCCCCCGGCGTGCAGATCTCGAGCAAGGCAGCGGGCGGCGTCATGCAGGGCCTGAAGCGCTCCGTGCTCGCCGGTGAGTCATTCTTCACCACCACCTACACGGCGCCCCAGAACGGGGGTTGGGTCGACGTTGCCGGCGTCTTGCCCGGCGACATCCTGCCGATCGAGATGCGCCCCGACCGCCCGTTCTTCGTGGCTCGCGGCAACTGGATGGCGAACAGCTACGGCACGGAGATCTCCTCGAAGTTCGGCGGCATGGGCAACCTCTTCGGTGGTGAGGGCGGCTTCGGTCTGCAGGCCAGCGGCGAGGGTCTCGTCCTCCTGTCCGTCTACGGTGCCATCGACATCGTTGACCTGCAGCCCGGCGAGCAGGTCGTCATCGACACGGGCCACGTCGTCGCGTACGACCTCAACATGCAGTTCCGCACCCGCCGCGCCGTCGAGGGCAAGTCGATCCAGTCGATGAAGTCCGGTGAGGGTCTGGTGTTCGACTTCGTCGGCCCCGGCCGCGTCTACCTGCAGTCGCGTAACCCGTCGGCGTTCGCCGCGTGGGCGTCCAGCATCGCCCCGAGCGGCAACCAGTCCGGCGGCCTCGGGGGCGTCTTCAACGCCTTCAACTGACGGCGCACTCGACGCACGACGAGGGCGCGCACCCTTCTAGGGGTCCGCGCCCTCCGTGCGAACAGCACGCTCGCCCGCGTCGCCCCAGTAGAGTCGCCACGTGCCCAACAATCCGCACGACCGACTCGCGTCCCCGGCTCCCCTCGTCCTGCGGGGTCGACGCTTCGACGCGCGACAGCCGGCCGTCATGGCGATCGTCAACCGCACCCCCGACTCCTTCTACGCGGGCAACCGACACTCGGATCTCGACGACGCCCTGACCGCGCTCGACACGGCGGTCTCCGAGGGCGCGGACATCATCGACGTCGGCGGAGTACGGGCAGGCGGCGAGGGTGCGTGGGTGAGTGCGGAGGAGGAGACGGACCGGGTTCTGCCCTTCCTCCTCGAGGCCCGGCGGCGTCATCCCGACGTGGTGCTGTCGCTCGACACGTGGCGCTCCGAGGTCGTCCTCGCCTGCGCCGACGCGGAGATCGACCTCGTCAACGACACCTGGGCCGGGCACGACGGTGAGCTCGCCACCGTCGCGGCCCGAATCGGGGCAGGCATCGTGTGCAGTCACACGGGCGGGCTGCCCCCGCGCACGGACCCCGTCGCCATCACCTACGGCGACGACGAGCTCGACGTTGTGGACGACGTCGTGCAAGCCCTCGCCGTGGAGGCGGACCGAGTGCGCGCTGCGGGTGTGCCGGACGAACGCATCCTGCTCGACCCGACGCTCGACTTCGGCAAGACGACCCGCCACTCCCTCACGGTGCTACGCCACAGCGCCGACGTCGTCGCGCTCGGCCTGCCGGTCATGCAGGCCATCTCACGCAAGGACTTCGTCGGGGAGAGCCTCGACCTGCCGGCCGACGAGCGGCTCGAGGGGTCGCTCGGGGCCACCGCCGTCGCGGCGTGGCTCGGTGTGACTGTCTTTCGTGCTCACGACGTGCGCGCGACGCGAAGGGTGCTGGACATGGTGGCCTCGATCCGCGGCGATCGACCGCCTGCCCGCGCCGTCCGTGGTGAAGCGCCCGACGGCGTGGAGGCAACGCTGCTGCGTCACCCGCGGGGCTGAACGACGCAGCCCTAGGAGCGGCTCTCTCTAGCCGCGGCCGCCCCGAGCAATCGCGACGCTCGAGCGGATGAGCGGCCACTGCAGCGGAAGACGTGCCACGCTCAGGGCGCGCTGCACCTCACGCTGCGGCGTGCTGCCACGGCGCGTGATGCGCGAGTGCGCCTGACGCGCCATCTCGACGTTGGCGGGGAACACAGCCACGAGCAGAGCAGCCGACGCGGCGCCTGCAACCTCACGGGTGCGCGGCGTGAGCATCCCTGCTGCACAGGCCAGTTCGGCGACACCACTCACATAGACGAGCTCACGACGTCGCGGCAGTTGCTTCGGCACTATGCCCTCGAACACCTGAGGCTTGACGAGGTGGATGACGCCGGAGACGACGTACGCGCCGACAAGGCCCCGCGCCACCGGCGTGAGGTGAGTGATGTTCGCTCGCAAGTCCATGACGATCTCCTAGAGGATGACGGTGGCGAAAGTGCCCACGCGCTCGAAGCCCGCCGTGAGGTAGGCACGCAGCGCCGGGAGGTTGTAGTCGTTGACGTAGAGACTCACGGTATCCGCATGAGCCTGCTCGACGAGGTCGGCGACGGCGGCCATGCACGGTGCGGCGAGACCGCGCCCTCGATGGCTCGGCGCCACCCAGACGCCCTGGATCTGCGCCACGCCCGACGCGAGCGAGCCTACGTCCGCCTTGAACACGATCTCCTCACCTTCGGTGACGACGTAGGTGCGCTCCTGCTCGACGAGACGTGCGATGCCGGCGCGGTACACCGCGTCGCTGCCGACGTACGGGCGGTACCCGATCTCCTCGGTGAACATCGCAGCGGCAGCGGGAACGAGAGCGTCGAGGTCGTCACGCCGTGCCGGGCGGACGCGCCGGTCGGGAGTGACCCCGGTCTTCTCTCGCGCCGAGCGCGACGCCAACATGAGAGGTTGCTCGGGCCGGTAGGACATGGGCTCACCGAAGGAGCCACGCAGGTGGTTCCACAGGGCAAGCGTCTGGTCGGCCGGACCGAAGAGCGAGGCAAAGCGCCGCTTGCCGCGCCGAAGGCGACTCGCGTACCGGGCGACGTCCTCGGACGCGAGGTTCACCGGCACGACGTTGGCCGAAGCCCACACCATCGAGCGCAACGGCGAGCCGCCGAGACCGAAGGCCACTCCCCCGGCGCCGAGCAGGCCTTCGTCGAGACGTGCGGCGACGAAGACGTTGTGGACGCGGTCGAGGTCGCACAGCGCACGGGCGTCGTCGACGTCGGCCGCACTGAGCGTCCGAACGCCGGAGGTGCGCAGCATGCGGGGCGTCAGCTGACGGAGACCGAGGGCGCGCCGCCCTCGGCGTCCTCGCCCATCTCCTCGGCGATGCGCATGGCCTCTTCGATGAGGGTTTCGACGATCTGCGACTCGGGCACCGTCTTGATGACCTCACCCTTGACGAAGATCTGGCCCTTGCCGTTACCGGAGGCGACGCCGAGGTCGGCCTCACGGGCCTCGCCCGGACCGTTGACGACGCAGCCCATGACGGCGACGCGCAGCGGCACCTCCATGCCTTCGAGGCCCTTCGTCACCTGCTCGGCGAGCGTGTAGACGTCGACCTGCGCACGGCCACAGCTGGGGCAGCTCACGATCTCGAGCTTGCGTGGCTTGAGGTTGAGCGACTGCAGGATCTGGTTGCCGACCTTGACCTCTTCGACCGGCGGCGCCGACAGGCTGACGCGGATCGTGTCGCCGATGCCGCGCGAGAGCAGGGCGCCGAACGCCGTGGCGGACTTGATCGTGCCCTGGAAGGCGGGGCCGGCCTCCGTGACGCCGAGGTGGAGCGGCCAGTCGCCGCGCTCGGCGAGCATCTCGTAGGCGCGCACCATGACGACCGGGTCGTTGTGCTTGACGGAGATCTTGAAGTCGTGGAAGTCGTGCTCCTCGAAGAGGCTCGCCTCCCAGACGGCCGACTCGACGAGCGCCTCAGCGGTCGGCTTGCCGTACTTCTCGAGCAGACGCTTGTCGAGCGAACCGGCGTTGACGCCGATGCGGATGGAGACACCCGCGTCCTTCGCCTCCTTGGCGATCTGCTTGACCTGGTCGTCGAACTTGCGGATGTTGCCCGGGTTGACGCGCACGCCTGCACAGCCCGCCTCGATGGCGGCGTAGACGTACTTGGGCTGGAAGTGAATGTCGGCGATGACGGGGATCTGCGCCTTGCGCGCGATGGCGGGCAGCGCCTCCGCGTCGTCCTGGCTCGGGCAGGCCACGCGCACGATGTCGCAACCAGACGCCGTGAGCTCGGCGATCTGCTGGAGCGTGGCGTTGATGTCCGTCGTCGGCGTGGTCGTCATCGACTGCACGGAGATGGGTGCGTCACCACCGACGTCGACCTTGCCGACCTTGATCTTGCGGGTCTTGCGGCGGGGCGCGAGGACAGGTGCGGGGGCCGAGGGCATCCCAAGAGAAACCGGCATGCGCCAATCCTAAGCCTGCCGACAGGATGCCCGCTCCCCGCCGGCTGGGAATCGCCTCTGCCCGGCGGACGTTGGCCCGAACGTGACGACCCCTCAGCCTCTGATGCGTCTGTACCCGGTGCGTGAGCGCTCGGAGCAGCGCGTCGACGGGATGCTCGGGCGCTTCTCCTTCCCGTTCGCGGGCAACTTCGACCTCGCCAGGTACGCGCACGGCGCACTCCTCGTGCACAACGACGACATCATTGATCCGGGCGGTGGCGTCGACCCGCACCGCCACAGCGAGATGGAGATCGTCACGTGGGTCGTCGAGGGCGAGGTACGCCACACCGACACCGCCGGGCACACCGCGCACCTCACCGCAGGCACGATGCAGCGCATGAGCGCGGGCACCGGCATCCTGCACTCCGAACTCAACCCGAGTGACTCAGACCCCGCGCGCGTCGTTCAGATGTGGGTGCCGCCGGACACCCCGCGCCTTCGCCCTGCCTACGCGCAGCGCCACCTGAGTGACGCGCTCGACGAGGCCGCGCAGGAGGGCCGTGCCGTGACCGCGCTGTCCGGGCGTGAGGGCGAGGAGCCGGGACTCGGCATCGCCAACCACTGGGTGGCCCTCGACATCGCCAGAGTTCTACCGGGTCGCGAGGTCTCGTTTGCTGCCGCGCCGCACACGCACCTCTACGTCACGCGAGGCGCACTCGAGGTGAGGGCCGACGACGTCGACACCTCGATCGAGGCGGGCGAGGGTGATGCCGTGCGCGGCTCGTGGACCGGCGCCCTCACGGCGCGTTCGGCGAGCGACGACGTCACCGAGGTGCTCGTCTGGCGGATGCACGCCAACTTCTGAGCGGTACGTCCCGATCAGTTGAACGTGATCGGCTTGACGACGTCGGCGTAGATGAGCAGCACCGACATGCCGATGAGCAGGATCGAGACGGCGTACGCGATGGGCAGAGCCTTGGTCACGTCGGCGTAGACCGGCCCGGTGATCCCACGAGCACGGGCGATGGGGCGCTTGATCGCCTCCCACAGGGCACCCGCGATGTGGCCACCGTCGAGGGGCATGAGCGGGATGAGGTTGAAGACGAAGAGCGCCAGGTTGAGCGAGGCCAGGAGATTGAGCAGCAAGAGCACCTTTTGCCCGAGCTCCACCTGCTTCGACTCCGCCACATCACCGGCGATGCGCGTGACACCGACGACGGAGATCGGCCCGTTCGGGTCGCGCGCCTCGTCACCGAACGCCGCCTTGGCAACGCCCTGCATCTTGGAGGGAATGTTGAGCACGACGCCGGCGGTCTGCTTGAGGCTCTCGCCGAGCATCGGCACGGCGGCCGCCGGGTTGTC
Organism: Dermacoccus sp. 147Ba; assembly: GCF_004151355.1. NCBI lineage: Bacteria > Bacillati > Actinomycetota > Actinomycetes > Micrococcales > Dermacoccaceae > Dermacoccus > Dermacoccus sp. 147Ba. Next base: position 61,841 of record NZ_SEHL01000006.1, on the reverse strand, counting down.
GCGCTGAAGGGTGACCTGCCCGATCGACAGCCCGACGAATCCGGCGTCGACCATGACGTCCTTGCCGGTGGCGTCGGTGACGGGGTCGCCCTTTCCGTCGAGCTTGACGACCTTCGTCGTCTTCGGGGTGACGGTGAGCGTGACGTTCTTGCCGTCACGCTCCACGACGAACGGAATGGGCTTGTCGCCATTTTCCCGAATGACGCGCGTGGCGTCGCGATTGCTCGAGACCTTCTGACCGGCGACGGAGACGATCTCGTCCCCGAGCTTGATGCCGCTCGAGGCGGCCGGTGCTTCCTGACCGGCGGGGCACTCCGCGCCGTCGGCGACCTTCGTCAGACACGTGGTGAGCGAGGTGACCTTGGTTCCGGCGAGCTTGGGCATGCCGACGCCGGAGACCATGACGACGAGCACGACGGCGGCGATGACGAGGTTCATGAACGGCCCGCCGAACATGACCGTGACCTTCTGCCATGTCTTGAGCTTGTAGAACACCCGGTTCTCGTCGCCGGGGCGCATCTCCTCGTACGACTGCTCACGCACCTCGTCGGCGAGTTGGGTGAAGCGGCCGGTCGACGAAGCCCGCACGGTGCCTTCGGGATCGCCCGCCTTCGGTGGATACATGCCGATCATGCGCACGTAGCCACCGAGCGGAATGCCCTTGATGCCGTACTCGGTCTCCTTTCCGTGGCGCGACCAGATGGTCGGGCCGAAGCCGATCATGTACTGCGGCACGCGCACGCCGAACTTCTTCGCGGGCAGCATGTGCCCGCATTCGTGCAGGGCGATCGAGAGCGCGACGCCCACAACCATGAAGAGCACACCGGCGAGGAACAACATCAGCGGGCCACCTTGTCGATTGCATCGTGGGCTGCGGCTCGTGCCCACGTCTCGGCGGCGAGGACGCCGTCGACGTCGAGTTCACCACTCGTTGCTGTGTGTTGCCCGACGACCTTCTCCACGGTGTCGACGATGTCGAGGAACCCGATGCGCCGATCGTGGAAGGCCTCGACGCACTCCTCGTTCGCGGCGTTGTAGACCGCCGGATAGGTGGCCCCGGCGGCGCCGACCTCACGAGCGAGGCGCACGGCGGGGAACGCCTCGTCGTCGAGGGGTTCGAAGGTCCAGTTCATGGCCTTGGTCCAGTCGATCGGCGTTTCGACGTCAGGGATGCGGTGCGGCCAGTCGAGCCCCATGGCGATGGGCACGAGCATCGTCGGCAGACCGAGTTGAGCGACAACCGCGCCGTCGTGGAACTCGACCATCGAGTGGATGTACTGCTGGGCGTGCACGACCGTCTCGACCCGCTCGATGGGGATGTCGAAGAGCAGCTGCGCCTCGATGACCTCGAGGCCCTTGTTGACGAGGGTGGCCGAGTTGGTCGTGATGACCCTGCCCATGGCGAAGTTGGGGTGTTTGAGCGCCTGCTCGGGCGTGACGTCGCCGAGTTGCTCGCGCGTCATGCCGCGGAAGGGGCCGCCGCTGGCGGTGACGACGAGCTTGCGCACCTCGTGCGCGGCGCCGGAGGTGAGCGACTGTGCGATGGCCGAGTGCTCGGAGTCGACCGGAACGATCTGTCCGGGCTTCTCGAGCTTCTTGACGATCGGGCCGCCAACGATGAGCGACTCCTTGTTCGCGAGCGCCAACGTGCTGCCCGCTTCGAGCGCGGCGACGGTGGGGCGCAGGCCGATGGAACCGGTGATGCCGTTGAGGACGACGTCGGCTCCGACACCGGCCGTGCGGACGGAGGCGTCGTCGCCGACGACGACACGGCTGACCGCGCGCTTGCCCGTCGCCTGGGCGGCATCGGCGATGAGGCTCTCGAGCTTCGCCCGGTCACCCGCTGCGATGCCGACGAGTTCGACGTCGAACTCGACGGCCTGCTGTGCGACGAGCTCGAGGTCGCGTCCGCCCGCGCTGAGCGCGACGATGCGGAAGCGCTCGGGGTTGGCCCGGACGATCTGGCACGCCTGAGTGCCGATCGAGCCGGTGGAACCGAGGAGGGAGACGGTGCGCTGCGTTGTCACGTCGTCCATTGTGACGGACGGCTCCGACAATCCCCCACCGACGATGCTGACGCCTGCCGTCCGCGCACCACCGATTTCGAGGCTCACACTTTCCATATCGGAAAGTCAGGGGTAAACTTTCCACCATGGAAAATCACATGGAAGCTCAGGAAGCCCTTCGGGACGTGCAGCTGACGCGTGAGCGCACGGCCGATCGTCTCGTCACGCCGCGCTGGTACCACCCCACGCTGGGCCTTGCCGTTGCCGCCGTGTGCCTCGCCGTGGGTCTCGGCACGTCGCCCACCGGCGTGGCGGTCATGCTCGTGGTGTGCCTTCTCGCCGCAGCGACCATGGGAGCTCTGGTGCGGACCTACCGCGATCGAACGAACGTGTGGGTCGGTCCCGCCCAGGCACGCGGCTCGGCGCGACACTGGTGGATCGGCTACGTCGTCGTCCTCGTCGAGTGCATGGCTGTAGCCGTTTTGCGCGGCGCGTTCGACTGGAGTTACGGCGTGAACGTCGTCGCAGCGGCGGTCGCGTTCGTTGCCACGGTCGTCATGGGACGACGAGTCGACGAGGCTCTGCGTGACGGGATCCGTTCGGGCGGCGTGCAGGCGGCGTCGCGTTGAGCGCTGTGACGCCGGCGTTCGACGAGGTGATTCACGCGCCGATCCGGTTGCGCATCTGCGTCATGTTGGCGCCGGTCGCCAGCGCGGGGTTCCAGGGTCTGCGCGAGGATCTGGACGTGGCGGACAGCGTGTTGAGCAAGCACCTGAAGACGCTCTTGGAGGCGGGCTACGTTTCGCTGCGCCGCGAGGGTGCGAAGGGCAAGCGGCCGACGACGTGGGTGACGCTCACGAAGGCGGGCCACCAGGCCCTGAACGGCCACCTCGCGGCCTTGGAGCAGCTGGCAGCCCAAGCCTCGACAAGCACATCCGCGACATCATCAACGCCCTGACCGCGAACAAGATGACCACGGCAAAAAAGCCAGCCGAAGAACGGAAGCCGCAACACTCTTCGGAAACAGCACCACGCTGGAAGCGGACCCGTCGAGCGACTGAGTGAGCGAACCGACCGCCGAGCTTGCGAGGCGGAAGGTCGCTCACTCAGTCGCGAAGACGCCCGAAGCGCCGTCGCACCGAGACAGGCCCCCTAGGGCCTGGCCGGAAGACGGCGCAAGGGAGGACTCAGCACTCGATGACGTTCACCGCGAGCCCGCCGCGGGCCGTCTCCTTGTACTTGATGCTCATGTCGCGGCCGGTTTCGCGCATCGTCTTCATGGCCTGGTCGAGGCTGACGGTGTGTTTGCCGTCGCCGCGCTTGGACAGGCGCGCGGCGTTGATGGCTTTGACCGCTGCGATGGCGTTGCGCTCGATGCAGGGGATCTGCACGAGGCCGCCAACGGGGTCGCACGTGAGGCCGAGGTTGTGTTCGATGCCGATTTCGGCGGCGTTCTCGACCTGTTCCGGGTTTCCGCCGAGAACTTCGCAGAGCCCTCCGGAGGCCATGGCGCAGGCGGAGCCGACCTCGCCCTGGCAGCCGACCTCGGCGCCGGAGATGGAGGCGTTCTCCTTGAAGAGGATGCCGATGGCGGCGGCGGTGAGCATGAAGCGCACGATGCCGTCGTCGTCAGCGCCACGCACGAAGGTCGTGTAGTACTTCAGCACCGCGGGGATGACGCCCGCGGCGCCGTTCGTCGGTGCGGTGACGACGCGGCCGCCGGCGGCGTTCTCCTCGTTGACGGCCATGGCGAACAGGTTGACCCAGTCCATGATGTCGAGCGGGTCGACGTGGTCGCCGGGGCCGACCTGGGCGTTGAGGGCGCGACGGATCGCGGGGGCGCGGCGCGGGACCTTGAGGCCGCCGGGCAGCGTGCCCTCGGTGGAGAAGCCGTTCTCGATGCACTGGTCCATGACGGACCACAGGTGCAGCATGCCGGCGCGCACCTCGTCGGCGGAGCGCCACGCGAGTTCGTTGCGCAGCATGACGTCGCTGATCGACAGACCCGTGCGCTCACACACGGCGAGCAGTTCCTTGCCGGTGGAGAAGGGGAACTCGACCTGCGTCGTGTCCTGGACGACGCGGTCGGCGCCGAGGGCGTCCTCGTCGACGACGAAGCCGCCACCGACGGAGTAGTAGACGCGCTCGACGAGAGTGTTGCCGGCGTCGTCGAGGGCGCGGGCGATCATGCCGTTGGGGTGGCCGGGCAACGTCTTGCGACGGTGCAGCACGAGGTCTTCGTCGTCGAGCGGAAGCTCGCGCGTGCCGCCCAACATGATGCGGTGCGACTCCTTGACCTCACGGAAGCGGTCGTCCGCAATGTCGGTGTCGACCGTCTCCGGGTCCTCCCCCATGAGTCCGAGGACGACGGCCTTGTCGGAACCGTGGCCGTGGCCCGTCTGCCCGAGCGAGCCGCAGAGTTCGACCTGCACTCGGGCCGCGTCGTCGAAGTGGCCTTCGCTTCGCAGGACGTCGAGGAAGCGTGCGGCTGCCCTCATCGGGCCGACGGTGTGTGAGGAGGAGGGCCCGATTCCGATCGAATAGAGCTCGAATGCGCTCAGTGCCATGCGTCACCATCCATCATGCGGACAGATTGGCACACATCTCGGGCGGATTCCCAGTTGAGACGAATCACGAGGCAATCGGCCTCGCCGCAGGCGAGCCGGTAGGCTCGACGACATGACCTCAACAGATCGTGAATTCGACGTAATTCTCTTCGGCGCAACAGGATTCGTCGGGGAGCTCGTAGCCGCAGACCTGGCCGCCCACGCACCCGCCGGCACCCGAATCGCCCTCGCCGGGCGCACCCGCTCCAAAGTTGAGACGGTTCGTCAGAATCTTGGCGCGAACGCCGCGGGATGGGGCATCGTCGAGGCCGATTCGAACGACGAGGCGTCGCTGCGAGCTCTCGCCGAGAGCACCCGTGTCGTCATCTCCACCGTCGGCCCGTACGCGCGTTACGGCTTGCCCCTCGTCGGCGCCTGCGCCACCGCGGGCACGCACTACGTCGACCTCACCGGTGAGGTGCTCTTCGCCCGCGACTGCATCGACCACTACGACGAGGCGGCCCGGGCTTCGGGCGCCCGCATCGTTAATTCGTGTGGTTACGACTCGGTGCCGTCCGACCTGGCGGCCTTCCTCACCGCACAGACCGTTCGTGACGCCGACGACGGCGACCTCGGGGACACCACGGTCTACGCCTCGATGAAGGGCGGGATGAGCGGCGGCACCGTCGCCTCGGCCATTCAGCAGGCCGACGACATGGCCTCGCAGCCCGAACGCCGCAAGATCGCGGGCGACAAGTTCTCCCTCTCCCCCGATCGCGCCGCCGAGCCCGAGGGCGAGTACAAGGACTCGCTCAAGGTCGGTTACTCGGAGGACCTCGAGGCCTGGACTGCGCCGTTCGTCATGGCCTCGTACAACACGCGCATCGTGCGCCGCAGCAACGCCCTGTTCGGCCACGGATACGGCAAGACGTTCCACTACCGCGAGGTGATGAAGGCCGGAGCCGGCCTCAAGGGACGCCTGCGCGCCTACGCCATCGCGGGTGCCCTGGCGGGCGGTTTCGCGGCGCTGGGCAGCCAGAAGGCTCGCCCGATCGTGGAACGCCTCGTGCCCAAGCCGGGCAGTGGGCCGGACGAGAAGTCTCGCGTCAACGGCTTCTTCCGCATGGACCTGCGCACCACCACGACGACGGGCGCACGCTACCGCGGCGTCGTGGCGGCCCAGGGCGACCCGGGGTACAACGCCACCGTCGTCATGCTCGCCGAGGCCGCGCTCACGCTGGCCGAAGGCGACCTGCCGCAGCTGCCGACCGGCGCCGACGGCGGCGTGTTGACTCCTGCGGTCGCACTCGGCATGCCGTACGTCGAGCGCCTGCGCGCGCGTGACTTCACGCTCGAGGCGACGAAGCTTTCCTGACGCCCTCAGTCACCGCGGGTGCCGAGCACTCCGGACAGGGCGTCCAGCACGCCCGCGTCCTCGATCGTGCGCGGCACCTGCGGCGTCTCGCCGTCGGCCATCTGACGCATCGTCTTGCGCAGGATCTTGCCCGAGCGAGTCTTGGGCAGCGCCTGGACGACATCGACCGCACTCAGCGAAGCGAGCGCGCCCACCTCGTCACGCACCCGTGTGCGCAGTTCGTCCGCGAGGGCATCGATCTCGGCGTCACTGAACTCCCGTCCCGACTTCAACACGACGAGAGCGCGCGGCACCTGCCCCTTGAGCGGATCGGCCACACCGATGACGGCGCACTCGGCCACCGCGGGGTGGCCTGCGAGCGCCGCCTCCAGTGAGCCCGTCGAGAGCCGGTGGCCCGCGACGTTGAGCACGTCGTCGGTGCGGCCCATGATCCACACGTACCCGTCCTCGTCGATGTACCCGCCGTCACCGGTGAGGTAGTAGCCGTCGAAGGCGGCGAGGTAGGAGCTGACGTAGCGCTCGTCGTCCTGCCACAGCGTGGGCAGGGTGCCGGGCGGCAGCGGCAGCTTGATGCAGACGGCGCCCTCGGTGTTCGGTTCGAGCACCGTACCGTCGGGGGCGAGTACCTGGACGTCGTAGCCGGGGATCGGCTTGGTCGCCGAGCCCGGCTTGGCCTCGAAGGTCTCGATGCCCGTGGGGTTCGCCACGATCGGCCAGCCGGTCTCGGTCTGCCACCAGTTGTCGACGACGGGAACGCCGAGCTTCTCGTGCGCCCACGTGTAGGTGTCGGGGTCGAGGCGTTCGCCCGCGAGGAACAGCGTCCGAAGCGTCGAGATGTCTCGTTCGGCAAGGAGCTCCGCGTTCGGGTCTTCCTTCTTGATGGCCCGAATGGCGGTGGGGGCGGTGAACAGGCCCGCCACCTTGTGTTGCTCGATGACGCGCCAGAAAGCTCCGGCGTCGGGCGTGCCCACCGGCTTGCCCTCGTAGAGCACTGTGGCGAGGCCCGCGAAGAGCGGCGCGTAGACGATGTAGGAGTGCCCCACGACCCAGCCGACGTCGCTTGCCGTGAACCAGACGTCGCCGGTGCGCATGCCGTAGATGTTCGCCATCGACCACGTGAGCGCCACGGCGTGACCGCCGTTGTCGCGCACGATGCCCTTGGGGCGACCGGTGGTTCCGGAGGTGTAGAGCACGTAGAGCGGATCGGTGGCCTCGACGGCGACGCACCCGGCGGGCTGCACCGCGCCCGGCGCCATGACCTTCTCCCAGTCGAAGTCGCGCTCGCCCATCTCGGCCTCGTACTGCGGGCGCTGGACGATGACGCAATGGGACACCTCGTGCGTCGCCTTCTCGAGGGCGGCGTCCAGCATCGGCTTGTACTCGACGATGCGTGTGCGCTCGACGCCGCAGCTGGCCGACAGGACGACCTTCGGCTGCGCGTCGTCGATGCGGGCAGCGAGCTCGGATGCCGCGAAGCCACCGAACACCACGGAGTGCACGGCGCCGACGCGGGCGCACGCGAGCATCGAGATGACCGCCTCGGGGATCATCGGCATGTAGATGACGACGCGGTCGCCCTTCTCCACGCCGAGGGCCTGGAGCACACCGGCCGCACGGGCCACCTCATCGAGGAGCTGCGCGTACGTGAAGGTGCGCATGTCGCCGGTGACGGCGCTGTCGTGGATGAGCGCGAGCTCGTCGGCATTGCCTGCGATGACGTGACGGTCGAGCGCGTTGTAACAGGTGTTGAGCCGGGCCCCGGGAAACCAGCGGTAGAGCGGGGCGCTGCTCGAATCGAGCGCCTGCTTCGGCGGCGAGATCCAGTCGACGCCCCGGGCAGCCTCGAGCCAGAAACCCTCGGGGTCGTCGATGCTGCGCTGGTACGTCTCGGCGTAGGTCACATCGTTGTCGGCCATGAACACATCCTGCCCGCCGCCAACGGGTTACGCGTGAGTTCATCCCGACGTTTGTGCCAAGGTTGGCGCATGCTTCGCGAAATCCATTCGGCGGCCGAGCTCGACGAGGCCCTCGACGGTTCCGTCAGCCTCGACGGCTTCCGACTGCAGAACGTCGACCTGAGCGGTTCGGCGGGCACCCGCCTGCGCGAGGCGGCGGACCGCTTCGACGGCCTCGTCGTGCTGGGCGGTCAGGTACCGGGCGATCTCGCCATGGATCTCACGCGCCGGGGCGCCATCATCTTTCCGGCGGACCCCGGCGCGCCGGTGGACGCCTATCGTCACGCGCTCTACTCCCCCACCGAGCTGTACGACGGCCTGGAGCCGTCCGGGTACGAGGCGACTCCCGACGCCCGCGCCTACGCGTGGTTCGGTGACTGCGCGGCCCGTCACGACGCCTACGCGACGGCGCTACGAGCGCTCCACGACGACTCGATGCGCGACGCGCTCCAGGAGGCCCTCGACGGTCGGCGCACGGTCGGCATCATGGGTGGGCACGCGATGTCACGTGACGAGGCTGCCTTCCTGGAGATCGCGCACCTTGCGCGGCGTCTCGCGGACGCAGGCCTCGTCGTTCTGACCGGCGGCGGGCCGGGCGCGATGGAGGCGGCCAACCTCGGCGCCGCGGATCGCACGGGGCGACTCGACGAGGCCCTCGATGTCGTGGCGCAGGTGCCCTCGTTCCGCCCGGACATCGGCGCGTGGGCGAGCGCAGGATTCCGCGCGAAGGAGCTGCTCGGCTCGGGCGACGACCTGCGCAGCGTCGGCATCCCGACGTGGTTCTACGGCCACGAGCCTCCCAACGTGTTCGGTGATGCCATCGCCAAGTACTTCTCGAACGCGCTGCGCGAGGACGACCTCCTCGCGGGTTCGAACGACGCGGTCGTCGTCCTCGAGGGCGCAGCCGGCACGGTGCAGGAGATCTTCCAGAGCGTCACGCCGCTCTACTACGCCCCCGACGACGCGCCGCTGCCCGACCTCGTCCTGGTCGGGCAGCGGCAGTGGACCGAAATGGTTCCGGTGTGGCCGGCGCTCACAGCGCTGAGCGAAGGCAAGCGATTCGCCGAACACCTGCACCTCGTCGAGACGCCGGGTGAGGCGCTCGACATCGTGCTCGCGCGGGCCTGACGTGACGAGCGATCAGGCGAAGACGACGGTGCGGCGCCCGCGCAGCACCACGCGGTGTTCGACGTGCCACATGAGAGCACGCGCGAGCGCCATCGCCTCGAGTTCCTGACCCGCGGTCGACAGCTGGGCGGGCGGCATGCGGTGGTCGACGCGGCGGAAGTCCTGCTCGATGATCGGCCCCTCGTCGAGGTCTGCCGTCACGTAGTGCGCCGTCGCACCGATCACCTTGACGCCGCGCTCGTGCGCCTGCGTGTACGGCTTGGCGCCCTTGAAGCTCGGCAGGAGCGAGTGGTGGATGTTGATGACTCGCCCTGACAGACGCGCGCACAGGTCCTCCGAGAGCACCTGCATGTACCGCGCGAGCACGACCGTGTCGGCCTTCGTCTCCTCGATGATGCGCAGGAGCTCCGCCTCGGCCTGCGGCTTGGTCTCCTTCGTCACCGGCACGTGGTGGAACGGCAGCCCGTACCACTCGGCGACGCCCCGGAAGTCCTCGTGGTTGCTCACGATGGCGACGACGTCGATGGGCAGCTGTCCCGTGGAGACACGGAACAACAGGTCGTTGAGGCAGTGCCCCTGCCTGCTCACCATGAGCACGACCCGCTGACGTTCGCTGGCGTCGTGCAAACCGAGCGTCATGTCGAACTCCTCGACGACGCGCGCGAACGACTCCCGCACCGTCTCGACATCCGTGGGCTCCCCCTGGCGCGTGAGGTGCATACGCAGGTGGAACTCCCCCGACGTCGGGTCGGCGAACTGCTGGCTGTCGGCGATCGACAGGTCGTTCTCAAGCGCCACCCCGGAGACGGCATGCGTGATGCCGGTGCGGTCGGGGCAGCTGACGGTGAGGACGAACTCGCGTCCGGCTTCGCTCATGGGGTCTTCTTCGATCGATCTGACGAGGTTGCGGGTCCGCGTAACCTCGGCCCGGCTATGGCCGGGAAGGCGTCTCGCGAGCCTTCCTCAGCGCGGCTCGCGGGATGATCCGCGTGACTCAGGCCGTGATCGCGGCCAGCTGACCGCACGCGCCGTCGATGTCGGAACCGCGCGTGTCACGCACCGTCGTCGGGATGCCCCCGGCGCGCAGGCGCTCGACGAAGTTCTGCTCGACGCCCTTGCGCGACGCCGTCCACTTCGACCCCGGCGTCGGGTTGAGCGGAATCGGGTTGACGTGCACCCAGCCCTTGCCGCGCGCGTTGAGCTTCTTGGCGAGCAGGTCAGCGCGCCAGCCCTGGTCGTTGATGTCCTTGATGAGGGCGTACTCGATGCTGACGCGCCGGCCGGTGGTCTTGAAGTAGCGGTAGGCCGCATCCAGCGCCTCGTCGACGCTCCAGCGCGTGTTGATCGGCACGAGTTCGTTGCGCAGTTCGTCGTCGGGCGCATGGAGCGAGAGCGCCAACGTCACCGGGATGCCTTCCGCGGCGAGCTTGTCGATGGCCGGCGCCAGCCCGACGGTCGACATCGTGATGCCGCGCGCCGACATGCCGAGGCCCTCGGGGGCCGGGGCCGTGAGGCGCTTGATGGCGTCGATGGCGCGGCGGTAGTTGGCGAGCGCCTCCCCCATGCCCATGAACACGACGTTGCTCACGCGCAGCGGGTGCTCGCGGTCCTCCTCCTCGAGGCCGGGCAGTTCGCCGGAACGAAGGAGTCGGGCACCGGCGACGACCTGCTCGACGATCTCGGCCGTCGAGAGGTTGCGGGTGAGGCCCTCCTGGCCCGTGGCGCAGAAGGGGCAGTTCATGCCGCAGCCGGCCTGGCTCGAGATGCACATGGTGACGCGGCCCGGGTAACGCATGATGACGCTCTCGACGAGCGCACCGTCGTGGAGGCGGTGAACCTGCTTGAGCGTGTTGCCGCCGTCGGCGACGAGCGTCTTGACACTCGTGAGCAGCGGCGGCATGAGACCCGAGACGATCTCCTCGCGGCCGGCCTTCGGCAGATCCGTCATCTCGGCCGGGTCGGCGACGAACCGCTCGAAGTAGTGCGTCGAGACCTGCTTGGCGCGGAAGGCCGGAAGCCCGAGCTCCTTCGCGAAAGCCTGACGACCGGCGAGGTCGAAGTCCGCGAGGTGCTGCGGCGGCTTGCCGCGCCGCGGAGCAGTGAACGTCAGCTGCCCCGGCGCCGGCCGGGTTGTGGGGGTGGGAAGGTCAGTGGTCATCGAAGGTCTCCTTCGCGGGGATCACGCGGCGAACGCGGTGAGGACGGCCCACGTCACGGGCGCGGCGAGCACGAGCGAGTCGAGGCGGTCCATGAGGCCGCCGTGGCCGGGGATGAGGTTGCTCATGTCCTTGATGCCGAGGTCGCGCTTGATCATCGACTCGCACAGGTCGCCGGCCGTCGCGGCCACGACGACAGCCGAGCCGAGCAGGATGCCCACCCAGAAGGGAGCGTGGAGCACGAGCGTCACCGAGAGCACGCCCACGACGACGCAGCTCGCCCACGACCCGGCGAAGCCCTCCCAGGACTTCTTCGGGCTGACGGTAGGTGCCATCGGGTGCTTGCCGAACATGACGCCGGCGGCGTACCCGCCGATGTCGCTGCTGATCGTCACGAGGATGAAAACGATGATGCGGCTCACGCCGTCCGGAGCATGGAGGAGCATCATCGCGAACGACACGAGTGCCGGAACGTAGAGGGCGATGAACGCGGCCGCCGCCGTGTCGGCGGCGTCCTTGTTGGCGAGCGCCCCCCACAGGATGAACACGAGCACGCTGCCGACGAGCGCGGCCAGCATGGCCGACGGACCCATGACGTAGGCCGCCACGGGAATGACGGCCGCCGCGACGAGCGTCGGCGCCCAGGAGGGGCGGAAGTGGCCCGACGGCATGACCCGTAGCAGCTCGTGCGTGCCGATCACCGACGCCGTCGTCGCGAGGACGACGAACAGCTCCTTGCGGACGAACAGCGACACGAGCACGAGCCCGCCGAGAACGAGCGCAGCCAGCACTGCGGCCCGCAGGTCACGGCCGGCCTTGTTCTTCCTCGGAGCCGATGCGGGCGCAGCAACCGACCCCGCGCCGGGTGGCGGCGGGGTCGGTGGTGTTGCTGATGCAGGCATCGGGCTTTCGAGGACGAACTCGAGGTCAGACCTCGAGAAGCTCGGATTCCTTGCCCTTGAGGAGCGCGTCGATCGTGTCGACACGCTTCTTCGTCAGAGCGTCGAGGTCCTTCTCGGCGCGTGCGCCCTCGTCCTCGCCGATCTCCTTGTCCTTGACCAGCTTGTCGATGTCCTGGTTCGCCTTGCGGCGCACGTTGCGGACGCTGACGCGGCCGTTCTCGGCCTTGTCCTTGGCCATCTTGATGTAGTCCTTGCGGCGCTCCTCGGTGAGGGCGGGCAGGATGCAGCGGATCTGGTTGCCGTCGTTGCTCGGGTTCACGCCGAGGTCGGAGTCGCGCAGCGTCTTCTCGATCTCGGAGATGGCCGACTTGTCGAACGGAATGATGAGGATCGTGCGCGCCTCGGGCGTCTGGAACGACGCGAGCTGCTGCAGCGGCGTCGGAGCGCCGTAGTAGTCGACCGTCAGTCGGTTGAACATGGCGGCGTTCGCACGGCCGGTACGGATGGACGCGAAGTCCTCCTTGGCGGCGTCGATCGCCTTGTCCATCTTCTCCTCGGCCTCGAGGAGGATCTCGTCAATGTCCATGGCTTCGCTTCCGTTCGTCGTTTCTCTCGATCGCACGCCCGAATCAGGACGCGGCGACCAACGTTCCGATCTTCTCACCCTGCAGAGCGCGGGTGATGTTGCCTTCGCCTTCCATGCCGAACACGACCATGGGCAGCTTGTTCTCCATGCACAGGCTGAACGCGGCGGCGTCGACGATCTTGAGACCGCGCGCCAGGGCGTCCGCGTGCGTGACGGTGTCGAGCTTGACCGCCTCGGGGTTCTTGCGCGGGTCGTCGGAGTAGACGCCGTCGACGCCGTTCTTCGCGACGAGCACGGCGTCACAGTGCGTCTCGAGCGCACGCTGGGCGGAGACGGTGTCGGTGGAGAAGAACGGCATGCCTGCACCCGCGCCGAAGATGACGACGCGGCCCTTCTCCATGTGACGGATCGCGCGGCGCGGGATATACGGCTCCGCGACCTGCGTCATCTCGATGGCGGACTGCACGCGCGTCTCGATGTTCTCCTTCTCCAGGAAGTCCTGAAGAGCGAGGCAGTTCATCACGGTGCCGAGCATGCCGATGTAGTCGGCGCGGCTGCGGTCCATGCCCTTCTGCTGCAGTTCGGCACCGCGGAAGAAGTTGCCTCCACCGACGACGACCGCGACCTGGACGCCGGAGCGGACGGCCGGAGCGATCTGACGGGCGATCGCACGCACGACCTCCGGGTCGACGCCGACACTTCCGCCGCCGAAGACCTCGCCCGAGAGCTTGAGCAGCACTCGCGTGTAGGGGGTGCGCGTCTCGCCGGTGACCGGCTGACCGCTCGGAATGTCGCTCATTTCGCCTCCTGGCAGGCTCTCGGACATGCGTCGAGCAATACTTTCACACGCGTCACGGCCAGCGGAAACGAGCGTCACTCCCCCGGCACATAGGTGGCCCGCATGGCGCGGGAGGTTCCGGGCGCCAAGGTGACGGCGTTGTCGCGCACGTTCGCCGTTTCGATGCAGACGAAGCCCGGCCACGCGTCATCGGGGACGTCGCCCATGGCCGAGGCCTTCTCGATGTGCGGATTCCAGACGACGACGTCACCGCTGCCCTCGCGGGTCAACGTCAGCAGGCTGCGTGCGACGTCGTCACGCGACACCAGGCGCAACGGGGCGTCCTCGAGGTGGACGATCGAGTCGACCTCACCGTCGAACACGACGGCACCGTCCTGGGTGTGCGTGCGCCCTGTGAGCTGGTCGAGCACCGAGGCACCCTCGGCGCCCTCGACGGCGACCTGCCGCACGTCGGCGACCCTGAGGTAGGTGTGCAGGGCCGCCTCGACCGTGACGTCCACGGAGCCCTCGTTGACGGCGCCCAGCTCGAGGGCCAAGGCTTCCCCGAAGGTGACCACGTAGTGTGCCACGAGCCCCTCCGGCCAGCGGTCACCGCCCGGGGCACCCGCGACATCGGCGTGCGACAACTCGAAGTGCAACCGCACGGTCTCCGCATCGTCGTCCGCCTCCACGAGACGCCACGGCACCACACGCGCCGGACCGTGCGACGGCTTCATCTCACCCGAAACACCCGACCCGAACCACGGGAAACAGACCGGCACGCCACCACGGATCGCCGACGCGCCCGCCTTCGCAAGAGGGCTCATCCACAACATCTCCTCCCCACCGACCGGGACGAAACTCGTGACGTGGGCTCCGTGCAGCTGAACCACACACGACGAGCGGGTGCCGTCGACCCGCAGAGCATCGCCGCCGTCGAGGCCGTCGATGCGGGTGACAGAAGCGGGGAGCTCGGTGATGAAGTCGCTCATGGGGTCACGGTAACGGATGGGGTTGAGCACTGGGCATGACAAAGCCCGCTCCCTGCCGCGTGGGCTGGGAGCGGGCTGAGTCAGTGCGGTCACCAGTCAGACGCTATTTTTTCTGGCGTCTGACTGCGCACTCGGCTTCGGCCGCCGACGGAGCTCGCTAGCGCTCGCCACGTCGACAACCTTCGCCTCCTGCTTGTCAGACGCCGACCTTAAAGCGAAGGAAGCCCTTCACCTCTGCACCGGCCTCCTCGGCCACCTTGGCGACCGACTTCTTGGCGTCCTTGGCGAACGGCTGCTCGAGCAGCACGTTCTCCTTGAAGTAACCGTTGACACGGCCTTCGATGATCTTCGGCAGAGCAGCCTCCGGCTTGCCCTCCTCCTTGGCCGTGGCCTCCGCGACGCGACGCTCGTTCTCGACGACGTCAGCGTCGATCTCGTCACGCGTGAGAACCGAGGGGGAGAACGCGGCCGTGTGCATCGCGATGTCACGCAGCGTCGTCTCGTCGCCGGAACCGGCCACCAGAACACCGATCTGAGCCGGGAGGTCCGGGCTCGTCTTGTGCAGGTAGGAGACGACGACGTCGCCCTCGAGGCGACCGACGCGGTTGACGACGATCTTCTCGCCGATCGTGGCGTTGGCTTCGTTGAGGACGTCCTCGACGGTCTGGCCGTTCATGTCCGACTTGAGCAGTTCCTCGGCGTTCGTCGCCTTGACGGCAACGGCCTGCGCGAGGACCTGGTCGGCGAGGGTGATGAACTTGTCGCCCTTGGCGACGAAGTCCGTCTCGCAGTTGATCTCGACGAGGGTGCCGACGCCACCCTCGACCTTGGCCGTCACGAGGCCGTTGGAGGCCGAGCGGCCCTCACGCTTCGTGACGCCCTTGAGGCCCTTCACGCGAAGGATCTCGGTGGCCTTGGCCTTGTCGCCCTCAGCCTCGTCGAGAGCCTTCTTGACGTCCATCATTCCGGCGCCGGTTGCTTCGCGCAGCGCCTTGATGTCAGCGGCGGTGTAGTTCGCCATGTTTTTCGCTCCTCGGTGAGTCGAAAGAATGCTGTGGTGGTGCTCGGTCACCCGCCCGCCGTCACTCTGGTCGAGAGCGACGGCGGGCGGATGACGAAGCGGTGAAGGTCTGGAAAATCAGGCCTGCGAGTCGGCGATGGCCTGAGCCTGCTTCTCCTCGGCCTTGGCCAGAGCAGCGGCCTCGGCCGGGTCCTTCGTCGCGGCGGCGGCCGTCGAGTCAGCAGCTTCCTTAACGGACGTGGCGCCCGTCTCGGTGTCGGTCTTCGCAGCGGCGTCCTCGGAGGCGAGAAGCTCGCGCTCCCACTCGGCCATCGGCTCGTTGGTCGTGGCGGCGTCGCCCGACTTGCCCTGCGAGCGAGCCATGAGACCGTCGGCGACGGCGTCGGCGATGACGCGCGTCAGCAGCGTCACGGAGCGGATCGCGTCGTCGTTGCCCGGGATCTTGTAGTCGACCTCGTCGGGGTCACAGTTGGTGTCGAGGATCGCGATGACGGGGAGGCCGAGCTTGCGGGCCTCGTCAACCGCGAGGTGCTCCTTCTTCGTGTCGACGATCCACACGGCGGAGGGAACCTTGCTCATCTCACGGATACCGCCGAGGACGAGCTCGAGCTTGGCCTTCTCACGCGAGAGGAGCAGGAGCTCCTTCTTCGTGTAGCCGGAGCCGGCAACGTTGTCGAAGTCGAGGGTCTCGAGCTCCTTCAGACGCGTCAGGCGCTTGCTGATCGTCTGGAAGTTGGTGAGCATACCACCGAGCCAACGGTGGTTGATGTACGGCATGCCGACGCGGGTGGCCTGCTCGGCAATGGACTCCTGAGCCTGCTTCTTGGTGCCGACGAACAGGATCGTGCCGCCGTGGGCGACCGTCTGCTTGACGAACTCGTAGGCGTCGTTGATGTAGGTCAGCGACTGCTGCAGGTCGATGATGTAGATGCCGTTGCGCTCCGTCATGATGAAGCGCTTCATCTTCGGGTTCCAACGACGGGTCTGGTGTCCGAAGTGGACGCCGCTCTCGAGGAGCTGGCGCATGGTGACGACGGCCATGCCGAAGTCCCCTTTCATTTAGAGGTTTCAGTTCTTGCAGCCGGATTGCTGCCCTGGTGACCCGATCGACGGCCGCCGGCCCCATTCCCCTCGCAGAGGTTCACGGTGTCGGACTGCTGGACGTCGACCTCGCTTCACGCGCGGCCCGTTACCGGGTCGCGCCGTCGCAAAGAAGGTCACGCGAATTCGTCTCGTGAGCCTCGCTCCTCTTCGTCAACGCACCGGGGCGAGTGAACGCATCCGAACGTGGACACACAAGACGTGCCTCCAGCATACCGGTTGGGTTGCCCCGCCAAGAAATCGGCCCGAATGCCGGTCGGCTACGGTGAGGCGATGACCGGAAAGCGCTCTTCCATCACTGCTCCCGCGGGCGGAACGATCTTCGCCCGGATGACTCAGTTGGCCACCGAGACCGGCGCGGTCAACCTCGGCCAGGGCTTCCCCGACTCCGACGGCCCCGCCACGGTGCGCGACACCGCGATCGAGGCGATCAACGGTGGCCACAACCAGTATCCGCCGGCGCGGGGCACCGGCGAACTGCTCGCCGCCATCGCCCGGCACCAGCAGCGGTGGTACGGGATCGAGCTCGACCCGGCGTCCGAGATCCTCGTGACGACCGGCGCCACCGAGGCCATTGCGGCGTCGGTGCTTAGCCTCGTCTCCCCCGGCGACGAGGTCGTCATGTTCGAGCCGTACTACGACTCGTACGCTGCCATGGTGGAGCGCGCCGGCGGTGTGCGCCGAACGGTGCCGCTCCGTTTCCCCGACTTCGCCGTCGACGAGGCCGCCCTCGAAGCGGCCTTCAGCGAGCGCACGGCCGTCGTGCTGCTCAACACGCCGCACAACCCGACGGGCAAGGTGTTCACCCGCGAGGAGCTCGCGTTCATCGGCGAACTCGCGACGCGTCACGACGCGATCGTCATGTGCGACGAGGTGTACGAGCACCTGGCCTTCGCGCCCCACGAGCACGTGCCGATGGCGACGCTGCCGGGCATGGCCGAGCGAACCCTCACCTTCGGCTCGGGCGGCAAGACGTTCAACACGACGGGCTGGAAGATCGGCTGGGTCACCGGCCCGGCCGACCTCGTCGCCGTCGTCAACGGGGCGAAGCAGTACGTCACCTTCGGTACCGGCACTCCCCTGCAGCTCGGCATCGCGTCGGGTCTTGAGATGTCCGACCATTTCTTCACCGGCTTGCGCGAGGACATGGCGCTTCGACGTGACGTGCTCGCCGACGGCCTGCGCGCTGCCGGCTTCGACATCGTCCTCCCGCAGGGTGGCTACTTCGTCCTCGCTGATGCCGCTCCGCACGGCGTCACGGACGCTGAGCAATACGCGCTGGAGCTGCCGGAGGCGGCGGGCGTGGTTGCTGTTCCGGCGTCCGTGTTCTGTGACGACGCCGAGGCGAGCGGCATGGCGAGTGTCATGCGTTTCGCGTTCTGCAAGAAGCGTTCCACGATCGACGAAGCCGTGAGGCGGCTTGTGGACACGTACGGCCAGCGGGCCTGAGGGGCCTCTCGAACAGACATTTCCACAGGGCACCAGTTGCTCAGCTGCCGGTGAGCAGGGCAGGCAATCGAAGCTGAGGGCATGTCACCTGCCCGCCTTCGACCTGCGCTCGTCGGCGCCGTCGTCGTGCTCCTCGCGAGCAACGCAGCAGCGTCACCGCCCACTCGGGCGCCTGTGCCCGCGGCTCAGAGCAGCTCCCCGACGCGCGACGCCGTTGCTCCGTCCGAGCGGTTTGCCTGGCCGGTCGACCCGCACGTTGTGACGCGGCGGTTCGACCCTCCCGGGGTGAAGTGGGGTGCGGGCCACCGCGGTGTCGACCTTGCGACGACGCCAGGCACGTCGGTCAAGGCGCCCTCGGACGCCACTGTGACGTTCGTCGGCACGATCGCGGGACGTCCGGTCATCACGCTGCGCCATCCGGAGGGGTTCGACACGACGTACGAGCCGGTGGCGGCGGACGTCGAGCGTGGCGACCACGTGAGCAGAGGCCAGGTGATCGGCGAGATCACTTCCGGCGGTCACTGCGAGGAACGCTGCCTGCACTGGGGGTACAAGGTGGCCAAGGACGTCTACCGCGACCCACTGACGCTGGTCTCGGGCATTCGGCCCGTACTGCTGCCGCCGCTGTGAGCGGTGATCAGGCCCGTGGGTGCGCCTGGACGTAGCCCGCGCGCAGACGCTCCGCCGACACGTGGGTGTAGATCTGCGTCGTCGACAAGGAAGCGTGCCCGAGATACTCCTGCACCGTTCGCAGGTCGGCGCCGCCCTCGACGAGGTGCGTCGCGGCACTATGGCGCAGACCGTGAGGCGCGAGATCTGGTGCTCCCTCGACGGCGGATGTGGCCGCATGGACGATGCTGCGCACCTGGCGTTGGTCGATGCGTCCGCCGCGCACGCCGAGAAACAGAGCCTTGCCGGAGGCGGGTTGCGCGAGCGCGGGACGCCCCGTCGATCGCCAGAGGCGCAGCGCCGTTTCGGCCGGCGCGCCGTAGGGCACCATGCGTTCCTTGCGCCCCTTGCCCATGACACGGACGAGTCGATTCGTCTCGTCGAGGCTCGCTTCGTCGAGAGACACGAGTTCGCCGACGCGCATCCCCGTGGCGTAGAGGAGCTCGAGGACGGCGGCGTCACGGAGCGCCACGGCGCGCGTCGTCGGATCGCTCTCGCCGCCCGCCCTCTCGGCTGCATCGCTGGAGCGCGTCTCCCCGGTACCTCCAGCACTCGTCCTGTCGCGCGCGGCGTCGAGGATCTGCGCGGCTTGCGACGCCTGCAGCACGTCCGGCAGCGACGCGTGCCGCTTCGGCGCCGTGAGCCGAAGCGACGGATCCGTCGCCATGACGCCCTGCTTCTTCGCCCACCGACAGAAGGTGCGCGCGCTCGAGACCCGGCGGGCCACCGTCGTGCGTGATGCGCCGCTCTCACTGACGCCCGCGAGCCATCCGCGCAGGTGGGTGAGTGTGAGATCGCCCCAGAAGCCGACGCCCACCTCGTCGAGGTGATGGCGCAGACTTTCCAAGTCGCCCGCGTACGCACGCACTGTGTGGGGCGAACGCTCACGTTCTGCGCTGAGGTGATCGAGGAAGCGTTCGATCACGCTGGCGGCCGGTCCGGACATGGTTCGAGGGTAGTGCGCGACCTCCACGTCCTCGCTGCACCGACACTGTCACGCCTTGCGCCACGCACCGTCCACCTTCTCGGCCAGCCCCGCAGCGAGAAGCTCGCCGAGTGCCGTCAGCACCTCCCTGGGAGTCCTGCCACAACTCGTCGCGACGTGGTCGACGCTCGCAGCGCGGCGCACCGGCAAGGCATCCCAGACGGCGCGAGCCGTGGCGCCCACCGCATCCTCCGGTTTGACGAGCGCAGGGAGGGTGTCGCGCGTCGTCTGCTGTGCCCCGTACCCGGCCATCAACTCGATGACGTCGTCGGCCCCGGTGACGAGCACCGCCGCGCCGTCGCGCACGAGCTCGTGGCAGCCGGCGCTGGCGGCCGAGGTGACCGGCCCTGGCACGGCCCCGACGACGCGTTGGATCTCCTCGGCGCGCCTGGCCGTGCTGAGCGACCCCGAACGCAACCCCGCCTCGACGACCACCGTGCCCGGCGTCAGCGCGGCGATGAGTCGGTTGCGGTGCAGGAAGCGTTGCCTCATCGGAGCGAATCCGAGCGGCATCTCACTCACGATGGCTCCCCGCTCTCGGATGGCGCTGAAGAGTGCGTCATGAGCGCTCGGATAGAGGCGGTCGACCCCACCGGGCAGAACGCAGACAGTGCCGGCGTCGCCGGCGAGGGCCCCACGATGCGCCGCGGCATCGATGCCGAAGGCCCCGCCTGACACCACGGCCACGCCATGGCTGCCAACCCCGAGAGCGATCTCGGCGGCAACGCGCTGGCCGTAGTGGGTGGCCGCCCTCGCCCCGACGAGGGCGACGGAGCGCTCGCACAACGACCGCACGTCGGCCTCGCCGACGACGAAGAGGGCGTGCGGCGGCTGAGGGAGATCGTCGAGTCGCTCGGGCCAGCCGTCGTACGAGGGCAGGAGAATGCGAGCGCCGAACGTCTCGATGCGCCGCAGTTGCTCGGGAAGGTCGAGCTGTTCCAGGCGGGCGGCGAAATTGGTGAGTTTCTCCGGGTGCGTACGCACCGCGGCGAGCGCCTCGGGGTACCCCACGCCGTCGATGAGCAGCTGGGCCTTGGCATCGCGCGGTTCTGCGATGTGCGCCCACACGAGGCGGGCGAGCTGTTCGTCCTGCTCGGCTGCGTCACGCCAGGCGTGCCCCGTTCCTGACAGAAGGTCGTTGCGGGAGGTCGTCGTGGTCATGCTGCTTGCTGCCCTTCTCTCAGAGTGAGGGCGGCGTAGACGTCGTCCTTCGTGGGTTTGTCTGCGCCTCGTAGGTCGCACAGGGTCCAGGCCAGGCGCAGTGTGCGGTCGTAGCCGCGCAGGGTGAGGTTTCCGGTGTCGAGGGCGGCGTCCAGCGTTGCCGTGTCTGCCGGGGTAAGCGACCACGGCGAGGAGCGCAGGATCGAACCGGGCACCTCCGCGTTGAGCGCCAGCCCCAGTGGCGCCCAACGGCGCGCTGAGCGCTCGCGCACCTCACGCACCCGCGCGGCCACCTCCTCGCTGCTCTCCCCCGGCCCGCTCGCGAGATCGGCTCGCGTCACAGCAGGCACCTGGAGGTGGACGTCAATGCGGTCGAGTAGCGGCCCGGAGAGGCGTTTGAGGTATTCGCGTCGGGCTCGAGTTCCGCACGAACATCCCGCACCTGAGCCGGTGTAGCGCCCGCACGGGCACGGATTGCTGGCGACGACGAGCTGGAAGCGTGAGGGAAACCGCACCGATTGCTGGGCCCGGGTGATCGTGACGAAGCCACGCTCGAGGGGCTGACGCAGCGCGTCGAGCACCGGCCGCTTGAACTCCGGCGCCTCGTCGAGGAACAGCACGCCAGCGTGCGCTTCGGTAATGGCTCCGGGGCGGGGCCGCCCCGTCCCACCGCCGACCAACGCCGGCATCGTGATGCTGTGGTGGGGCGCGACGAAGGGCGCACGCTCCTTGAGCGCCTGCCCGTCGACCTTGCCGAGCACCGACTGGACGCTCGTGACGACGAGAGCTTCCTCCCGTGAAAGCGGCGGCAGGATGCTCGGCAGGCGGCTGGCGAGCAAGGTCTTTCCCGCACCGGGCGGACCGATCATCGACACGTTGTGACCACCGGCGGCAGCCACCTCGATGGCAGCCCGTGCCTCGTACTGTCCGACGACATCACGCAGGTCGCCGGTCTCCTCCGGCTCGGCCTCCTCGCCGGGTTCCGGCCACGGCAGGTCGAGCGTCTTGCCCTGGGCGCGCACGCGGTGGAAGGCGACGACATCCGACAGCGAACGCACGGGGTGCACCCGAATACCGCTGACGAGCGATGCCTCGGCTGCGTTCGCGGCGGGCACGAGCAACTCACGCACGTTGCCCGCAAGCGCGGCGACACACGCCGGGAGGACGCCGCGCACCTCCCTGACGCTGCCGTCCATGCCGAGTTCGCCGATGTGCCCCACGCGGGCGACGTCAGCGGGGTCGAGGGAACGGGTTGCCGCGAGAATCGCGACAGCCATGGCGAGATCGAGGCCGGCCCCGGACTTCTGTTCCGAGGCAGGAGCGAGGTTGATCGTGAGACGCGTGTCGGGGAACGTCAGCTCCGACTGCGTCATTGCCGAACGCAGACGGTTCGGCGCTTGTGACACCGCCGTGTCCGGCAGCCCGGAGATGACGACCTTGGGCAGCCCTTGCCCGACGCTCACCTCGACATCGACGACGAGACCGTCGATGCCGGTGACGACGACGGCCTTCGTCTTGCCGAAGCTCACAGGATCACCCGCTTGCGGTGATCGATGCGGGCTCTCTCCCCCGCCCATTCGACGCCAATGACGTCAACACGTACACCGCGTGCCCGCACCTCGTGTTCGGCGGCCCAGAGCCCGGCCAACCGCCTCAGGCGCCGATGCTTCTCCTCGGTGACGGCCTCGACCGCGCGTCCGAAGCGCAGCGAACGACGCGTCTTGACCTCGACGACGACGAGTTCGCCACCGTCGATCGCGACGAGGTCGATCTCCCCCTCACGGCAGCGCCAATTGGTGTCGACGACCTCGTAGCCGCGGTTCTCCAGGTACGCGCGAACGAGCTCTTCGCCGTCCCGGCCCAGGGTTCGGCGCGCCTCGGTCGCCGCAGACCGCGACGCCGCGGCCCTCGTATCGTGGTCCATGTCCACCACCTCCGGGACCAGCAAAGGTCTCGGAGGTTCTACTGGTCACCTTCGGAAGCAGCGGACCTGTGGAGAAGGCTGCTCGGGTGCTGACGAGCACCCCGTGAGCGTCACATCTGTGGGCGAATCAGGTGAAGTCGGGGCCGTCGGGGATCTCGAGGTCGTTCTTCGACAGTTCTTCGACGTTGACGTCCTTGAACGTCACGACGCGCACGGTCTTGACGAAGCGCGCCGGGCGGTAGATGTCCCACACCCACGCGTCCTGCATCGTGACGTCGAAGAAGACGTCGGCGCCCTCACCACGCACCTTCATGTCGACGGCGTTGCACAGGTAGAAGCGACGCTCGGTCTCCACGACGTAGCGGAAGAGCCCGACGACGTCGCGGTATTCGCGGTAGAGGGCCAGTTCCTGCTCGTTCTCGTACCGTTCGAGGTCCTCGGCGCTCATGCCTGCGTGCTCCTCACGTCATGGTGTGCTTCGGGCACCTGCTGGTCTTCTGCCTCGGCCGCGCGGAAAGTCTTCCACGAGCGACGGTGCAACTCACACGGCCCGTGCTCGGCGATCGCCGCCAGGTGTCCGGGCGCCGAATACCCCTTGTTGATCTCCCACCCGTAGACGGGGTGGTCGGGGGCAGCCTCGGCCATCATGGCATCACGCTCCACCTTCGCGAGCAAACTTGCCCCGGCCACCGACGAGCACCGCATGTCGGCCTTGATCTGGGTGACGACCTCGGGTGCACCCCCGACGACGTCCACCGCGTCGAGTAGTCCGAGCAGGCCGACGCTCTCGGGTTCGGTGAGCCAGTCGTGCTTGCCGTCGAGGATGACGACGTCCGGCGTCACCTCGAGGGCCGCGAGCGCCCGGGTGCCGGCGAGACGGAGTGCCCGTGTCATGCCCATCTCGTCGATCTCGGCAGGACTGGCGTGCCCGACGGCGCCTGCGACGGCCCATCGGCGCACCTTCGCAGCCAGCGCCGGACGCTTGGGTTCGGGCACGAGCTTGGAATCCTTGACGCCCTGCGGCACGGTGCCCGTCGTCGCGGAGACGACGCAGACGCCCACGCTCACCGGCCCCGCGAGGGCGCCGCGGCCCACCTCGTCCATGCCGGCGATCAGTGTTCGCCCGTCGCGCAGCAGTTGCCGCTCGAGGCGCAGGGTGGGCGTCTTCGACGGGGTACGAACCGCCACGTCGGGCCTCCTCTCGGCGTCCGGGCTCATGAGCCGGACCAATACTTCCACGCCACGCGACCGACCACCTTGTCCACGGGCACGTACCCCCCGCCGGGGTCACCGAGATGGTTGCGGGAGTCGTCGGAGTCATCTCGGTTGTCGCCCATGACGAACAGCTTTCCCTCGGGCACTCGCACGGAGAACGGCTGTGCCGAGGCTCGCTTCGAGCCCCGTCCGAGGTACGGCTCGGCCACACGTCGACCGTTCACCGTGAGCACGCCCTTGTGGTCGACGACGACGTGATCGCCGCCGACACCGATGATCCGTTTGAGGTAGTCCTGCTCGTCCGGGCGGAACCCGAGCCATCCGGATGCGGTGTCGATGACGGCGAGCACTCCCCCGCGTTCGGCGGGCTGATAAAGCGAGCCCTCGCCGGAGAAGACGACGACGTCACCTCGGGCGAACTCGGCGCGCTTGTCGACGACGATGCGGTCGCCGGCCCCATAGTTCGGTTCCATCGAGCGCGACGGCACGGTGAAGGTCTCGAACCAGAAGGCGTGGGCGAGGAGCATTCCGACGACGATGACGCTGAGGACGCCGATGGCCGTCCGCCGCCAGGGAACGCCGAAGGCGCGACCTCGTCGTGAGGTCGCGCCTTCGGGTGAGCGACCGGACGCAGCGTGACGCTTCATCGCAGGGTCGCTTCGGTTCGTCGCGAGGTTCAGGCCTTCTTGGCCGGAACGGCGTCGCGCTTCTCCTTGATCTTGGCAGCCTTACCGCGCAGGTCGCGCAGGTAGTACAGCTTGGCGCGACGGACGTCACCGCGCGTCAGAACCTCGATCTTGTCGATGACCGGGGTGTGCACCGGGAAGGTACGCTCCACGCCGACACCGAAGGAAACCTTGCGGACGGTGAAGGTCTCGCCGACGCCGCCGCCGTGACGGCGGATGACGACACCCTTGAAGACCTGGACACGCGAGCGCGTGCCCTCGATGACCTTGACGTGGACGTTCAGCGTGTCACCGGCGCGGAAGTCGGGGACGTCGGAGCGCAGGCTCGCCGCGTCGATCGCGTCGAACTTCTTCATGATCTACTCAAATCTGTGGCACACGCAGGTTGCCACGGTCAGGCTCGGCCGGAGCCGAGTTGCTGTCGGTTGTGCGCCTCGTCGAGTCTCATGGTCCGGCGTGTTCGGTGCGGTGATGCCCGAGATGATCTGGATCAAAACCCCGGGGGTACCGACCGGCCGTGCCACTCCCCCTGCGGCGGGGACTCGTCGTGACAAGACGCAAGGACTCATCTTGCCAGAGCGGGCGCGCTCTCACGAAATCGCGCGACCTCCTGGACACGGGCGTGCGTGGAGCGTCAGCTCTGGCGTCGCTTCTCCAGGTCAACCGTGCCGGAACGGGTGCCCCCACCCGGCATCACCCTGTACTTGGCCTTCTTCGCGAGGCGCAGGACGCGCTCACGTCCGACGTCTACGTTCACGCGCAAGCGGGTGATGTCGGCGGGCGCTGCGGCCTCTGCGTACTCGAGCAGCGCGCGACCCAGGCCACGCCCGGAGAGGTCGGGCGCAACCATGAGCCGCCCGATCTCCCACGTGGTCTGACGCTCGGGCAGCCGGCGGGCGCGCACCGAGGCGACGAGACGCCCCTCGCTGCGCACCACCCACGTCGTCCAGTTCGCTTGCGCGTCACGCAGATCATCGACGGTTTCTGCCGGCGCTTCCCACCAGGCGTGCTCCGGCTCGGCACCGGCCACTTCTCCGGCCCAGCAGGCGCGCTGCAGGGTCATGAGTTCGCCGAGGTCGGCCGGCACGAGCGCCTGCGGCACGATGTCGATGCCCGCGAGCGCCGCCGACGCGTGAAGCAAGTCGGGGCGCCGGGCGGCCGTTCGTTCGAGGCGCTGCTCGTGCCGCCATGCCGCCACCTTGGCGTGGTCGCCGGAGAGGAGGACCGGCGGAACCTCACGCTCACGCCATGACGCCGGCTTCGTGTAGACGGGGTACTCGAGCAGGCCGTCCTCGTGCGATTCCTCGACGAGCGACTCCGCGTTCCCCATGAAGCCCGGCAGGAGCCGTGCGGCTGCCTCGATCATGGCGAGCACCGCGACCTCACCGCCGTTGAGGACGTAGTCACCCAGGGAGATGACGCGCACAGGCATCACCTCAGCGGCCGCTTCGTAGACGCGTTCGTCGATGCCCTCGTACCGGCCGCAGGCGAAGATCATCCAGGGCTCGTCGGCGAGCTCACGCGCCACCTTCTGCGTGAGCACCTCTCCCCCGGGCCCGGGAACGATGAGCGTCGGCGTGCCCTCGCCGAGGCCGCGCACGTGCTCGAACGCCTCCCACCACGGCTGAGGTTTCATCACCATGCCGGCGCCGCCCCCGTAGGGCGTGTCGTCGACGGTGCGGTGCCGGTCGTGGGCGAAGTCGCGCAGGTCGTGCACGGCGACCTCGAGCAACCCCTTGCGCTGGGCCTGGCCGGGCAGGCTGAGGTTCAGCGGTTCAAGGTACTCCGGAAAGATCGAGATGATGTCGCAGCGCACGAATCAGGCTTCTTCGACGTCGTCGGAGTGAGCATCGGTGGGGCGTCCCAGTTCCAGCAGGCCGGGCGGCGGTGTGACGACGATGCGGCGCTCGTCCTCGTCGACCTCCGGCACGATCTCCTCGACGAACGGCAGGAGAACGTCGTAGCCGTCCACCCCGTCGACGACGAGCAGGTCCTGCATCTCCCGCGATTCGAGACCCTTGACAGTTCCGACGGCCGTGCCGTCCTCGAGGACGACGCCGAAGCCGAGCAGGTCTTCCTCGTACCAGGCGTCGTCCTCGACCAGTTCGTCCGCGGCCGCAAGCAGGTTGATGCCGCGTAGCCCCTCGGCAGCGGTGCGGTCGGGAGCCTCCTCGAACGCCAGGAGGTAGATGCCGTTGTGGACGCGCGTCGACCGCAGCGTCAGCGGTCCGCGGTGAGCGGGGTCGGTGACGAAGGCTGCCCCGGCGACGAAGCGTTCCTCGGGCGAATCGGTGTGCACCTGCACCGTCACTTCACCTTTGAGCCCGTGGGCCTTTCCGATTCGTGCGACGACAACTTCATCCATGCCTCCATTCTGTCAGGACATGCCCACCGCTTCGTCGTCCCCGCGGGCAGGGGCGATTCCTACTACGGTTGGGGCAGGACCCACACGGAGGAGAGAACATGAGCAACCCCATGGACCCCCAGAACAACCCGCAGCAGAACTACGGCAACCAGCCGAACTACGACGCGAACGGCCAGTCGCAGGCTCCCTACGGCCAGGGCAGCCAGGCTCCCTACGGTCAGCCCGGTCAGGATGTCTACGGTCAGCAGGCGCAGGGCGGCTTCGGCCAGCCCGGTGGCGCGCCGTACCAGGGCATGACGATGGAGAACAAGAAGGCCCTGCCGGCCCTCATCTGCTCCTTCCTCGGCCTCCTGTGCGGCATCCTCTCGATCGTCGGAATCGTCCTCGGCGTCATCGCCCAGAAGGAAATCCGCGAGAGCAACGGCATGCAGACGGGCGCTGAGAAGGCCAAGCTGGCCATCATCGTCGGCGCCGTCGTCACCATCCTCAACCTGGGTATCGGTATCTGGGTGGCCACTCAGGGCTGACCCCGGCACGAGCGACGAAGGGCTGCATCCCCACCGGATGCAGCCCTTCGTCATGTTCACATCAGGGATAGAAGGCCGCGCCGATCGGCAGGTTCCGATACAGCGAGAAGGCGACGCACACCGCGATCAGCACCGGCGCCACGACACCCCGCTGCACCGGGAACATCCACGGACGCGTGCTGCCGGTCCATCGATCCCGAACAACGCTGATCCACCACGCGAGCACCAAGGGCACGGCACTCACGAGGAGCGGATTGCTGAAGAAGGCATCGACGATACGCAGGTTGGTGAGGTCGTTCACGGCACGCAGGCCGCCGCAGAAGGGGCAAGCAAGACCGAACAGCGCGATGGACGGGCAGCGTCCCCACGACGCATCGACGTGAGGATCACGCAGGTACAGGAGGCCGGAGGCCAGCGCCAAGGAACCGGCGACGACGAACGGCCCCAAGAGACGGCGCTCCCGAGGGCGCTGGTCTCGAGCCACCATCGTTTCGGTCACCCTTCAACGCTACCTTTCGCCTGCCGGCGGCCCGGCATCCCCTCCAGACCCGAAGAACACGAAGCAGCCCTCCCACCTCGTCGAGGTGGGAGGGCTGCTTCGTCGGTGCACCGGCTCAGCGCGAACGGTCGGTGTCGACGATGTCGACGCGAACCGAACGGCCACCGGCCAGCGCGGAGACCACGGTGCGAAGGGCGGACGCCGTTCGACCGGAACGGCCGATCACGCGACCGAGGTCGTCCGGGTGGACGCGAACCTCGAGGAGTTCACCCCGTCGTCCGTCCTTGTGACGCACGACGACGTCGCCGTCATGGTCGACGATGCCCTTGACGAGGTGCTCCAGTGCTTCTTCGAGCACGAGGATCAGGCCTCTTCGGTCTTCTCGGCCTCAGCTGCGGGAGCCTCTTCGGCCTTCTCCTCAGCCTTGGCCTCGTCAGCCTTGGGCTCCTCGGCCTTGTCGGCCTTCTTCTTGGCCGTCGTGGCGCCGCCCTTGGAGGTGTCGGCGTTCTGAGCGGCCTTGAGAGCGGCTTCGTAGAGGGCCTTCTTGTCGGCCTTCGGCTCGGCCGTCTTCAGCGTGCCCTCGGCACCCGGCTCGCCCTTGAACTTCTGCCAGTCACCCGTGATCTTGAGGAGCGCGGCGACCTGCTCGGTCGGCTGCGCGCCGACGGAGAGCCAGTACTGCGCGCGCTCGCCGTCGATCTCGATGAGGCTCGGCTCTTCCTTGGGGTGGTACTTGCCGATCTCCTCGATGGCACGGCCGTCGCGCTTCGTACGGCTGTCCATGACGACAACGCGGTACTGGGGCTGACGGATCTTGCCGAGGCGCTTGAGGCGGATCTTGACTGCCATGGTGGCGGTCTCACTTTCTGTGTAGGTGAACCACGGCGAGACCGCTCGAGCGAACGGGCACGAGCGCAGCCTGACGCGAAGGAAATTTCGCGGATGACCGACGTCGACCGGCGTCCGAACGGGGAACCGTGATTCGGGGTAGGCGTGCATCCGGCCGATTGCCGGGCGCACGGGTACAGCTTCATTCTGCCAGAAGCGAGCCCACCCGCCGAATCCCCTCCCCTCCGTCAGCCGTCCTCGCGCGCGTGCCGCTCGAGGAACTGGTAGACCTCGGTGTCGTCGACGCCGGGGAACGTGCCGGGCGGCATGGCGGCGAGCAGGTGCGAGTGCACGCGAGCGCTCGGCCAGGAGCGACCGTCCCATCGGCTCGCAAGTTCCTGTGGAGGGCGCGTGCAGCACGACGGGTCGGGGCAGCGCGAGAGCGAACGCTCGGTCGTCTCCCGGCCGCGGAACCACTTGACGTGCTGGTAGGGCGTACCGACGTTGACGGAGAACAAGCCACTCGGCGTGCGGTCCACGAACGCCGAGCACCAGTACGTGCCCGAGCGCGTGTCCGTGTACTGCTGGTAGGAGCGCGACAGGTCGGGCTGATCGAAGACGGCGCGCGCCGTCCAGTGCTTGCACACGCGCTGGCCCTCGATCGCGCCCGTGGCGTCGGTCGGGAACTGGATGCCGTCGTTCTCGTACGCCTTGTAGATGACGCCGTCGGAGCTGATGCGCATGAAGTGCACGGGGATGTCGAGCACCTTCGTCGCGAGGTTCGTGAAGCGGTGCGCCGCCGTCTCGTAGGAGACGCCGTAGGCATCGCGCAGATCCTCGATGGAGATGTCCTTGGCCTCCTTCGCGTCGAGAAGGCGGCGCCCCACCTCCTTCTCCGGCATGAGCACGGCGGCGGCGAAGTAGTTGATCTCGACGCGCTGGGAAAGGAACTCCGCGTAGTCGGCCGGCACCTCGTGGTCGAGCACGAGATGACCGAGGGCCTGCAGGGCGAGAGACCGTGCGTCGTGCTGGCCGGCCTCCGGCTGCGGCAGATAGATGCGCCGGTTCGCGAGGTCGCTCACCGTCCGGGTTGAGCCGGGAAGATCCGAGGTGTGCACGAGCTGGTAGCCGAGGTGTTCGGCGATGCGGTCCACAGAGGCTCGCGAGACGGGCCCACCACGGTGCCCGACGTCGGAGAGCAACTGCGCAGCCGCGCCCTCGATGTCGGCGAAGTAGTTGTCGGCCTGCCTCATCCGGGTGCGCAGCTCGGCGTTCGCGCGCCGTGCGTGCTCGGGCGTCGCCGCCTGCTCGCTGCGCATCGCCGCCATCGCCTCGTGCATTCCGACGAGTGCCTCGAGCGCCTCGGTGGGCAGCCGCGGTCCGATGCGGACGCTCGGCAGCCCGAGCGAGGCGTACGTCGACGCCCGCTGCGCACGCTCCAGACGGATCTCGAGGGCCGCTCGCCGTGACGGCGGCGCTGTCGCGAGAAGGTCGGCGAGCGGCACGTCGAGCGCCTCGGCCAGCGACGTGAGGACCGAGAGCCTCGGCTCCCTCTTGCCGTTCTCGATGAGCGAGAGCGCCGACGGGCTCATGCCGATCGCCCCCGCCACGTCACCGAGGGTGCGCTCCGCCTGCTGACGCACGTGACGCAGGCGCCGGCCGATCGTCAGGGCGTCGGGGGCTGCCCGCTCCACGGGCGCCGCCTCCTCGGCCGCAGCACGGGCCGAGGCGAGCCGCCCTTCGCGCATCTTCTCGTTCATGACTCCACTTTCCGGCCTGCGTGACGGCCGTCACGCCAGCTTCGCGACGAAAGACGGCTCAAACTTGTTCAAAACGTAAATATTCGTCGATCTTTACTCGAAAAGTATACCTACTTGTGCGTTCTTCTCGGTCAGAGTTGAGTCATCGATCCCCACCGGGCACCTACCAGGGCCCATAGAGGAAGGACTGGAGCCAATGACCTCCGAGCAGATCATCAAGACGATCGACGACCGCGCAGCCGCGATCCAGAAGGACTGGGACACGAACGAGCGCTGGAAGAACGTCGAGCGCGAGTACACCGCCCAGGACGTCGCTCGCCTCCAGGGCAACGTGCAGGAGGAGTTCACCCTCGCCAAGCGCGGTGCCGAGCAGCTGTGGGACAAGCTCCACACGGAGGACTTCGTCAACGCCCTCGGTGCGCTGACGGGTAACCAGGCCGTCCAGCAGGTCAAGGCCGGCCTCAAGGCCATCTACCTGTCCGGTTGGCAGGTCGCCGGTGACGCGAACCTCGCCGGTCAGACCTACCCGGACCAGTCGCTCTACCCGGCCAACTCCGTGCCGCAGGTCGTGCGCCGCATCAACAACGCGCTCATGCGCGCCGACGAGATCGAGTTCTCCGAGGGCACCAAGTCCGTCGACGAGTGGATCGTCCCGATCGTCGCCGACGCCGAGGCCGGCTTTGGTGGCCCGCTCAACGCCTACGAGCTCATGAAGTCCATGATCAACGCCGGTGCCGCGGGTGTGCACTGGGAGGACCAGCTCGCGTCGGAGAAGAAGTGCGGTCACCTCGGTGGCAAGGTGCTCATCCCGACGAAGCAGCACGTTCGCACGCTGAACGCCGCCCGCCTCGCCGCCGACGTCTCGAACGTCCCGTCGGTCGTCATCGCCCGTACGGACGCCGAGGCCGCGACGCTCATCACCTCCGACGTCGACGAGCGCGACCAGCAGTTCCTCACCGGTGAGCGCACCAACGAGGGCTTCTACAAGGTTCGCAACGGCATCGAGCCCTGCATCGAGCGCGCCAAGGCCTACGCGCCCTACGCCGACCTCATCTGGATGGAGACGGGCACGCCGGACCTCGAGCTGGCCAAGAAGTTCGCCGAGGCCGTCAAGGCCGAGTACCCGGACCAGATGCTGGCCTACAACTGCTCGCCGTCGTTCAACTGGCGCAAGCACCTCGACGACGAGACGATCGCGAAGTTCCAGAAGGAACTCGGCGCGATGGGCTTCAAGTTCCAGTTCATCACCCTCGCCGGCTTCCACGCCCTCAACTACTCGATGTTCGACCTGGCTCACGGCTACGCTCGCGAGCAGATGACGGCGTACGTCGACCTGCAGGAGCGCGAGTTCGCCTCGGAGAGCCGCGGCTACACGGCCACGAAGCACCAGCGCGAGGTCGGCACGGGTTACTTCGACCTGGTCTCCACGACGCTCAACCCCGAGTCGTCGACGACCGCCCTCAAGGACTCGACGGAGAGCGCTCAGTTCTGATCGCCACCGTCTGAGTAAGACCAACCCCCGCCTGTGCGGCCACCTGGCTCCGACCGCACGGGCGGGGGTTCACTTTCCACCCCGTCCAGCACCCGAACCCGCTCCACGAGGGCCTGCGTATCGGGGATGATGGGTTTCACCGTTCCACCCGCGACGCCCGACGGCGTTGCCCCCGCGCTTCTTCGAAGGAGGGCCCCATGAGCTCTTCACCCACCGTCCGCGGCCGGATGCACCCGGGCTTCGACGAGATCCTCACCCCCGACGCCCTCGCGTTCCTGGCGCGCCTCGACGGCGAGTTCGCAGGACGTCGCGCCGACCTTCTCGCGCAGCGTCGCGCGCAGTCGCGTCGTATCAACCGGGGAGCCGACCTCGACTTCTCGCTCGAGGAGATCGCCGCGCGTGAGGACGACTCGTGGAGCGTCGCCCCGATCGCTCCGGGCCTCGCCGACCGCCGCGTCGAACTCGTCGCGCCGGTGACGCGCAGCCACGTCGAGCACGCGATGGCGTCGAACGCGTCCACCTGGCTGGCCGACCTCGAAGACGCCACGGCGCCCACCTGGTTCAACCTCATCGACGGTCAGATCGTCCTGCGTGACGCGGTGCGCGCCTACGCGGCCCGCCCGCAGATCAAGCGCCCGACGCTCATCATGCGCCCGCGTGCCTGGCACCTGTGCGAGAAGCACATCACGATCGACGGTCGCCCGATCTCGGCCACGCTCGTCGACTTCGGCCTATACTTCTTCCACAACGCGAAGGCGCTCATCGAAGCCGGCTACGGCCCGTACTTCTACCTGCCGAAGATCGAGTCCGGTGCCGAAGCGCGCCTGTGGAACGACATCTTCAACGCGGCCCAGGACGCCCTCGACATCCCGCGCGGCACGGTGCGCGCCACCGTCCTCATCGAGACGCTGCCCGCAGCGTTCGCGATGGAGGAGATCCTCTTCGAGCTGCGCGAGCACGCCTCGGGCCTCAACGCGGGCCGCTGGGACTACATCTTCAGCTACGTGCGCACCTTCGCCCACCGCGGTGACGAGTACGTGCTGCCCGACCGCGAGCGCATCACGATGACGACACCGTTCATGCGCACGTTCACCGACCTGCTCGTCGCCACCGCCCACAAGCGCGGCACGCACGCCATCGCGGCGCCGGCGGCGAACAACCCGACGGTTCAGGACGAGGAGCGCCGTCACCGCGCGCTCAACGTCGTGCACGCCGAGAAGGAGCGTGAGGCCGAGGAGGGATTCGACGGCTCCTGGGTGGCGCACCCGGCCATGGTCGACACCGTGATGTCGGCGTTCACGCACGTGCTCGGCGACAAGCTCGACCAGATCGAGGTCAAGCGCACGCCGCGTCACGACGCGCACGCGCTCGTCAGCCTCGAAGGCACGATACAGACCACGAGCCTGCACGGTGTGCGCAGCAACGTCAGCGTCGCCCTGCAGTACCTCGCCGCGTGGATCGACGGCCAGGGCGCCGTCGCCATCGGCAACTTCATGGAGGACGCCGCGACGACCGAGATCTGCCGTGCGCAGCTGTGGCAGTGGATGCACCACTCGACGCAGCTCGCCGAAGGTCCGCAGGTCTCGCGTGCCCTGCTCCAACGCCTCATCGACGAGGAGATGATCAAGCTCAAGCGCGGCGCCGACGCCGACATTCAGTTGCGTCTCGACGAGGCCCGTGAGGTGCTCGAGCGTTCGGCCCTGACCGACGAACTTCCCGGGTTCTTCACGAACTACGCCTACGTGCGGTTCCTCCTCGACGAAGGCCTGCGCATGCCGCGCGGCATCGACGCCGAGGACCTGCGTCAGTCGGAGAAGGTTGCCGGCGACGCGGCCTGATCGACAGGTGGTAGACAAGGGGATGTGCCGAGAAGTCGGCACATCCCCTTGTCTATGCCCCGAGTGAAAGGCACCTTCCGATGATCTTCATCGTCGTCAAGTTCGACGTCCGCCCCGAGCACGCCGAGACGTGGATGGACCACGTCGCAGCGTTCACCGAGGCCACCCGCGCCGAGAGCGGCAACCTGTGGTTCGACTGGAGCCGCAGCGTCGAGAACCCGAACGAGTACGTGCTCGTGGAAGCGTTCAAGGACGACGCCGCAGAGGCACACGTGAACTCCGAGCACTTCAAGACGTTCACCGCCGAGACGCCTGACAAGCTCGCCTCCACGCCGCGAATCATCAGCCGCCAGATCGACGGCGAGGGCTGGGACGAGATGGGCGAGATCAGCGTCGACTGACGGCCCTCGACAGCCCCTCAGACGAGGCGCGGGCGCAGTCGGAGAGCCGCCCGCGTCACGTCTGAGGGATTGCCGCTGATGCTCGCGACGATGTCGTCACCGCGGGCGACGGTGGCGCCGGCACGCAACAGCGCGTCGTGAGCGGCCTCCGCGTCGTCACCGGCCGACCACACGACGGGCGCCGCTGCGTACCGGGCCGTCGTGAGGGCGGCGTCGAACGGCACGTCGGCGAGGGCCACTCCCCCGAGTTCACGTGCGACCGCGAAGGCCGCAGCGGCCGGCGTGCCCGACCCGCACACGATGACACCCGTGGGCAGATCGTTCGCGGTGTGCGGCGCCGCGGGCCATTCCTCGCGCGTCACGGCGAACGAGTCGTGATCGAACCACGCGCTCCGACCCCCGAGACCGTCGGCCAGCCACAACATCCGGCGCATCGTGCGCTCGCGGCGGAACCCCAGGGAGCGCAGGAGGCCGGCCGACGTGTCGTTGCCGATGCGCACGTTCGCCTCGAGGCGATGAAGCCCCATACCGTGGGGCGCCTGACGTAGCACGATGCCGACGACGAGGGCCATCCCCTCGCGGAACAGACCGGTACCGACGTAGGGATCGAACGCGTTGTAGCCCATGGTGGCGCTCATGAAACGGCCGTGGACGACATTCGTCACGTTGACGCAGCCCACGAGCCCCGCCTCGTCACCTGCCACCCGGGCAGCGTCCTTGGCGCGGATGAGAAACGTGCGGTGCGTGGCCGACTGCGCCGCGAGGTGGTGGACGAGGTCGTCCGGGTTGACCGGGTTCCAGCGGCCGATCCGAGACGCTGACCGTGTCATCGCCTCCCGGTACGGCGCGATGTCACCACCCGTCGCCACACTGACGTGGACACGCTCACCGTCGGCGACGAGGAGGCGCCCGTCGTCCTCACTCAACGACGCGTCCGCGCAGGATGACATGCGTGGGCGCGGCGAGCACGCGAACGTCGTCGCGCGGGTCGCTCTCGTACTGCACGAGGTCAGCCGGGGCACCCTCGACGAGCGCTTCGTGGCCCAGCCATTCGCGAGCGCCCCACGTCGCCGTCGCGATGGCCTCGGTCGCGCTCATCCCGACGTTGAGCATCTCCTCCACCTCACGGGCGACGAGGCCGTGGGGCAACTGCCCGCCGGCGTCGGTGCCCGCGAAGATGCGCAAGCCTGCGTCCCGGGCCGCGCCGATGGTCTCGTACCGGCGCGCGTGTAGGTCACGCATGTGAGCGGCGTAGCCGGGGAACTTCTTCTCCCCCGCCTGCGCGAAGCTCGGGAAGTTGTCGAGGTTGATGAGCGTGGGCACGATCGCGATGTCGCGCTCGGCGAACATCGCGATGGTCTCCTCGGTGAGGCCGCTCGCGTGTTCGATGCAGTCGATGCCGGCTTCGGCAAAGTCGACGAGCGACTGCTCACCGAAGCAGTGGGCCGTGACGCGAGCGCCCTCCTCGTGGGCTGCGTCGATCGCCGGTGTGAGGGCCTCCTTGGGCCAGCAGGGCGCGAGGTCGCCGGCGTCGCGGTCGATCCAGTCGCCGACGAGCTTCACCCAGCCGTCGCCGCGGCGGGCTTCCTGACGCACGTAGGCGACGAGGTCCTCCGGCTCGATCTCGTGGGCGAAGTTCTTGATGTAGCGCTTCGTGCGCGCGATGTGACGTCCGGCGCGCACGATGCGCGGCAGGTCCTCGCGTTCGTCAATCCAGTGGGTGTCGACGGGTGAACCGCAGTCACGCAGGAGGAGCGCGCCGGCCGAGCGGTCGGCCAACGCATGCGCCTCGGCGTTCTCCGGCGCCCCACCGTGGGCTTCCAGGCCGACGTGACAGTGCGCGTCGACGAGGCCCGGAAGGAAGGTGCCCTCCAGACGTGTGGCGTCTGCGGTGGCTGCGCCGTCAGGGGTCTCGAAGGTGATGCGTCCGTCGATCACCCACGCTTCGGCCGCTTCGTCATCGGGGCCACGCAGGACGCGACCGGTCAGGTGCAGGACGGTGTCGCTCATGCTCGTGACCCTAACGGGAGCCACCGACCCAACGGGCGAGTAGGTGCGATGTTCCTCACGTTGTCCGCCCATTTTCGCCGAGTGACGGCGACGTGTGGAGGGCCTTCCCAGGCGTGAGCCGTATTCTGAAGGGATGTCCGGTTCGGTGGTTCTCGTGCATGGTGTGCGCTCTTCGCGCACCATGTGGCGACCCCAGATCAAGCGCCTGACGAAGCGAGGCTTCCACGTCGTCGCGCCTGATCTTCCCGGTCACGGCGAGCGTCAGGACGAGGAGTTCTCGCTCGCTGCGGCGTTGGCCACCATCGACGAGGCCGTCGCGTCGTGCCCCGAGCCGCCGATGCTCGTCGGGTTGTCACTCGGCGGCTACCTGTCGCTGCAGTACGCCGCCACCACGCAGCGTCCCCTACGCGCCGTAACGGTGGCGGGGTGCACCGCCGTCCCGAACCGCTTCCTCGCGGTGGTGTTCGGCGCCTACCTCTCCTGGCGGGACCGGCTTCCCGGCAGCGCGGACGACAGCGTTCTCGCCGCCTTCGCGAAGGCCAACTCGCCCAAGGCCGCGCGCCACTACTACGGCGGCGGTCGCGCGAAGGCTCACGTCGTGGCCCCCGTCATGCGCGCACTGGGCCGCCTCGACGTTCTCGAGGCGATCGGCTCGATCGACGTGCCCGTGACGATCATCAACGGCCGCCGTGACGAGTTCCGCATCCACGAGCGTCGCTTCCTCGCGGCCAACGACGCGGCCCGTCTCGTCGTGCTCGACGACGCCGGTCACATCTCGAACCTCAACCGGCCCAAGCGCTTCACTAAGGAGCTGCGGGCGGCGTTCGAGCGCGCCGAGCGCCCGCCCCTCGTCGTCGCGTAGCCGACAATTCCTTCACCGGCTGTCCCCGAGCTGGGACGGCGAAGGGCCGACCACTTCGTGTGTGGTCGGCCCTTCACGGTCATGCAGCGCTCTTCGCGCGATCAGTCCTTGTCAGCGCCCGGGCCGAGGAACTTCTCGAAGCCCTTGGGCAGCTTCATGTTGGAGTAGTCGGGCTCTTCCTTCATCTGCCCGAACGCGTTCTCCATGGCCTGGTTACGGGCGGCATCGGCCTTCTTCGCTGCCTCCGCTTCCTGCTGCGCGCGCTTGGCCGGGTTACCGCTCTTGCCCTTCTTCTTGGGCTGGCTCTTGCCGCGCTTGCCGCCACCGGCACCCATGCCCGGCATCCCGGGCATTCCCGGCATACCGCCGCCGTTCTTCAGCTGACGCATCATCTTCTGCGCCTGGCCGAAGCGCTCGAGCAGCTGGTTGACCTCGGAGACGCTCACGCCCGAACCGCGCGCGATGCGCGCACGGCGCGAACCGTTGATCTGCTTGGGGTTGTTGCGCTCGAACGGCGTCATCGAGTGGACGATGGCCTCGACGCGGTCGAACTCGCGCTCGTCGAGGGCGTTGAGCTGGTCACGCATCTGGCCCATGCCCGGCATCATGCCGAGCAGGCCCTTGATGTTCCCCATCTTCTTGATGGCCGACATCTGCTGGAGGAAGTCGTCGAACGTGAAGTCCTCGCCACCGGAGAACTTGCGGGCCATCTCGGCGGCCTGGCGCTTGTCGAAGGC
This sequence comes from Dermacoccus sp. 147Ba, assembly GCF_004151355.1. Classification (NCBI taxonomy): domain Bacteria; kingdom Bacillati; phylum Actinomycetota; class Actinomycetes; order Micrococcales; family Dermacoccaceae; genus Dermacoccus; species Dermacoccus sp. 147Ba. Next base: position 23,887 of record NZ_SEHL01000006.1, on the reverse strand, counting down.
CCGCTCGGCCTGCTCGATGAGGGTGAGCACGTCGCCCATGTCGAGGATGCGCGACGCCATGCGGTCGGGGTGGAAAACCTCGACGTCCTTGACGCCTTCACCCGTGGACGCGTACATGATGGGACGGCCGGTGATGGAGGCGACGGACAGAGCCGCACCACCGCGGGCGTCACCGTCGAGCTTCGACAGGACGACACCCGTGAAGTCGACGCCGTCCTGGAACGCCGTCGCCGTCTCGATGGCAGCCTGGCCGATCATCGCGTCGATGACGAACAGCACCTCGTGCGGGTTGATGGCCGCGCGGATGTCGGCCGCTTGCTGCATGAGGTTCTCGTCGACGGCCAGACGACCGGCGGTGTCGACGATGACGACGTCGTACTGACGCAGCTTGGCCTGGTTGACGCCAGCCTGGGCGACCCACACCGGGTCGCCGTAGGAGCGGGTGCCCTCGGCGTTCTCGGAGACCGCGTCGTGACCACCCTCGTTGCCGCGCTCGGGAGCGAAGACGGGCACACCCGCGCGCTCACCGACGACCTCGAGCTGACGCACGGCGTTCGGACGCTGGAGGTCGGCGGCCACGAGCACCGGGAAGTGGCCCTCGTCGCGCAGACGGCGGGCCAGCTTGCCGGCGAACGTCGTCTTACCCGAACCCTGCAGACCCGCGAGCATGATGACCGTCGGGCCCGACTTCGCCATCGTCAGGCGCCGGGTCTGACCACCGAGGATCTCGACGAGTTCCTCGTTGACGATCTTGACGACCTGCTGGCCCGGGTTGAGCGCCTGGCTCACCTCGGCACCCAGCGCGCGCTCGCGCACACCACGGGTGAACTGCTTGACGACCGGCAGGGCGACGTCCGCATCGAGCAGCGCCATCCGGATGTCGCGGATGGTCGAGTTGATGTCGGACTCGGTCAGACGCCCCTTGCCACGAAGATTCGTGAAGGTGGCTGTCAGACGGTCGGAAAGGCTGTTGAACACCGGTTTAGGTTACCCGCTCGCCCCGGGCGCCGTCAGATCGACTCCGTGGGACCGCGCCTGCGGCGCACCTGAGCGTTCTGCTCGTTCACCGAGAGCGCAGGGCGCCTCGAACGGCATCGAGCGCACGATCGAGCGCATGAGGATCCAGCGTCCCAGCGTCAGCTGCCCTCACCGTGAAGACGTCGACCGCCCGGCCCGCGCTGGTCATGACGCTCGCAGCGACGAGCGCCACGCCGCAGGCCGCGAGGGCGCGTCCCACGTCGAAGAGGAGCCCGACGCGGTCGGGCGCGCGCACTTCGATCCGCTGCGCGTCCCCTGCGGACGACACACGTCGCACGAGAACGTCGCTCGGCCGCTCTGACCCGGCGTGAGCCCGGTGCGCGGGAACGTCCAGGGCACGAAGGGGCGTGCGATCTCCACACCGGAGCGCGCGCAGGGCTCTCTCGAGCTCCGTGACGTCTGGCAACTCCCCGTGCGGCGCCTCGACCGACCACCGATCCAGGGCCAGCCCCTCTCGCGTCGTGATCGCAGCAGCGACGACCCTCAGTCGCCTCAGGGCCAGGAGCCCGGCCGTGTCGGCGAAGAGTCCGGGCCGGTCGACGTCGACGACCGTGAGAACAGCTGAGCGCACGTCCTTGCGCTCGACCTGAAGCACGACATCCCCGTCACGAACCCTCTGCGCGTCCTGTGCCGTCGGCTCCCAGCCGACCCGCGGATTCGAGGTGGCGACCTCGTGTGTCAGCTGTGCCTCCGCGCGCCGCACGAGATCGGCCACGAGACCCGCACGCCACGAGGTCCACGCTCCGGTACCGGTGGCCACGGCGTCGGCTTCGGTGAGCGCGGCAAGAAGCTGGAGCACCTGCTCCTGACCGGAGACGGCCTCGATGACGACATCAGCCGTGCGCGGATCGTCAGGGTCGCGTCGAGTGGCGCACTCGGCCAACGTGAGGTGGTGGCGCACGAGCCGTTCGACGACCGCGGCGTCGTTCGCATCGAATCCCATCCGCTCGCAGATGGCCCGGGCGACGGGGGCACCCTCGACACTGTGGTCCCGCTGACCAGACACCTTGCCGATGTCGTGAAGGAACGCCGCGACGACGAGGAGATCCGGACGAGCCACCCTCACGAGCAGTGGCTCGCAGGCCGCGCACGCCTCGATGAGGTGGCGGTCTACGGTGAAACGGTGAAGCGCGTTTCGCTGGGGGCGTGATCGGATCGACGCCCACTCCGGAAACCATGCGTCGATCACGCCGATGCGGTCGAGGTCCTCCCACACGTCGACGAGGCCCGCACCGGAGGCGAGCAGCTCGACGAAGGCCTCCCGCACCGGCGCCGGCCAGGGCGTGGGAAGGCGGGGAAGGTCAGAGGCGAGCTTCACGGCCGTCGCCGGAGCGATACGCATTCCTCGACGCGCTGCCTGCGTGGCCGCGCGAAGGAGCTGCACGACGCCCGGCTCACGCGGTGAGCCACCGAGCACGACTTCCCCGTCGTGGAGGAAGAGGCCGTACCCCAGCGGCGTCAGGCGCGGGCGACGCGGCCCCACCCGAAGACCCCGTGCACGCTGTGCCTGCGAGGCGGAACGAACCGCGGTATCGCGCACGTGCGCCACGGCGCGCCCCGCGTTAACGACCCGGGTGAGCAGTTCGTCGGCATCCTGCAGACCGAGGAGCTGGGCCACGGCATCCTGGTGCTGTAGTCCCAGAGTCGCGCGCCCCCGCTCGGTCACCACCTGCAGCGCGTCGCGAACGTCCAGCAGAGTCGTTCGAGCCGGATCGAGAGCCCCCCGCTGCGGATCTGCGAGCCAGGCCGTCGTCAAGGCATCGATGAGCAGGAGGTCGCGCAGACCACCACCGGACTCCTTGAGATCAGGCTCCAAAGTCCCCGAAACAGCCGCGAAGCTCGCGTGCCTCGCCTCGAAAGATTCGAGCACCTCCGGAAGTCGCTTGCGGGCTGCGGCGCGCCAGTCCACGCCAACACTCTGGCGCACCCCTGCCACAAGGGTCGCGTCGCCCGCCACGGGCGCGAGATCGAGCATCCCCACCGCAGCGGCAAGATCACCTGAGGCGGCCTTTCGGCATTCTGCGAGCGTGCGAACCGAATGGTCGAAACGCACACCGGCGTCCCACAGCGGGTACCAGAGGCCGTCGGCCAGCCGGCTGAGACGCTCGGCTCCCACTCGACCGGTGTGCACCAGGACGAGGTCCACGTCACTGAGGGGGCCGGCCTCCCCCCTGGCCTGCGAGCCGACCACGGCAAGCGCAACGTCTGTCGTGCCGGAGGAGAAACCCGCAGCCGAGATCGCCTCCTGCCATACCTGCTCGAGGTAGCCCTGGGCGTGCTCGGCGAGACGGAGCCGGCGAGCACGCCCGGCGCCCGGACTGCTGAATCCCAGTGCCGTGGCGAGTTCGAGGCGCTCGGCGTAGTGGGCGGAGGCCAGGACCATCAGTTCTCCGCCCACGACGTGCAGCCGGCCGGGGTCACAGCGCCGCCGGACCCGTCTCACCTGTGCGAACACGCACGACGTCCTCAACCGGCACGGTCCACACCTTGCCGTCGCCGATGCGTCCCGTCTGCGCGGCACGCACGACGGCGTCGACGACGGCGGGCGCGTCGGCGCCGTCGATGACGACCTCGATGCGCAGCTTCGGCACGAAGTCGACGCTGTACTCGGCGCCGCGGTAAACCTCGCTGTGGCCGCGCTGGCGGCCGTAGCCGCTGACCTCGCTCACCGTCATCCCGGCGATGCCATAGGCCTCGAGGGCTTCCTTGACGTCGTCGAGCTTGAACGGCTTGATGATGGCGGTGACGAGTTTCATGCCTGCACTCCTCGCGGGTCGTTGTGTTCTGCGCCGGTGGTGCTGCCACCGAGGGGGCCGTGGCCGGACGGCAGCAGGCCGTGGCCGACGCGGGTACCGGAGGCGAACCCACCGAAATCGTAGGCGGATTCGGCGTGCTCGGCGGAGTCGATGCCCGCGAGCTCGTCGTCGTGGTCGATGCGCCAGCCCATCGTCGCCTTGAGGGCGAGACCGATGACGGCGGTGAGCACGCCCGTGAACGCGAGGCAACCGAGCGCGATGACGATCTGCACGACCGTCTGCTCGTAGCCCTTGCCGTAGAGCAGGCCGTTCGTCGTCGACAGCAGGCCGGCGCCGATCGTGCCCCACAGGCCGGAGACGAGGTGGACGCCGACGACGTCGAGCGAGTCGTCCAGGTTGAACTTGAACTTCAGGCTGACGGCCAGGGCGCTGAGGATGCCGGCGACCGCGCCGAGGATGAGCGAGCCGACGGGGCTGAGCGCACCACAGGCGGGGGTGATCGCGACGAGACCGGCGACGACGCCGGAGGCGGCACCGATGGACGTCGCCTCACCGTCCTTGATCTTCTCGACGGCGAGCCAACCGATCATCGCCGCACACGTCGCGGCGGTCGTGTTGACCCACACGAGGGCGGCCGAACCGTCTGCGGCGAGCTCGGAACCCGCGTTGAACCCGAACCAGCCGAACCAGAGCAGACCGGCGCCGAGCATGGTCAGCGGCACGTTGTGGGGGCGCATGGGCACGCGGCCGAAACCGGCGCGGCGCCCGACGATGAGGGCGAGGACGAGGCCCGCCATGCCTGCGTTGATGTGGACGACGGTGCCGCCCGCGAAGTCGATCGGTGCGAACGTGGCCTTGCCGTCGGTCGAACCGAACATCGTCGCGGCGACGCCCTGGTCGGTGCCGCCGAGTAACCCGCCGCCCCACACCATGTGCGCGATCGGGAAGTACACGATCGTCGCCCAGATCGCGGAGAAGACGAGCCACGTCGAGAACTTCACACGGTCGGCGATGGCGCCGGAGATGAGCGCGACCGTCAGGCCCGCGAAGGTGAGCTGGAAGCCCACGAACGCGAGCTCGGGGATGTTTCCGTAGCCCTCGTACCCGAACGAGTTGAACACGTCGGCGACGTTGTGCAGACCGAACTTGTCACCCGGGTTCGCGATCAGCCCGGCGATGTCGTGGGTGCCGAACGACATCGAGTAGCCGTAGAGCACATAGATGATGCCGACGACGCCGAGGGCGCCGAACGACATCATCATCATGTTGAGCACCGACTTGGAGCGCGTCATCCCGCCGTAGAACAACGCCAGCGCGGGCGTCATCATGAGCACGAGCGATGCGCACAAGAGGACGAATGCGGTGGCCGCATAGTCGAGTTTGGGGGCGGCCTCTGCCGCCAGAAGGTGTGCGTTCATGCTCAGTGATCCTGCCCTCGTCACGTTTCAGCGTGCGGCTCGCGATGTTTCGCCCATGTTTCGGATGCGGCGCTGACGTGAAATCGCGGTCACATCCTCAGGGTATGCACGCCATGCGAGACGTTTCGTGTCGAAGCGTGGACGCACGAGCGCCCACCGGCCGTGACTGCGGGTGGGCGCTGCGGGGCTCGAGACCGGCCTGCTCAGTCGAGCACCGCGTTGACGTACGCCTCCGGGTCGAAGGGCGCCAGGTCGTCAGGGCCCTCACCGAGACCGACGAGCTTGACCGGCACGCCCAGCGCCCGCTGGACGTTGACGACGATGCCACCCTTGGCCGTGCCGTCCAGCTTCGTCAGCACGACACCGGTGACGTCGACGGCCTGACCGAAGACCTCCGCCTGACGCATGCCGTTCTGACCCGTCGTCGCGTCGAGGACGAGGAGCACCTCATCGATGGGGCTGCGCTTCTCGACGACGCGCTTGACCTTCGTCAGCTCGTCCATGAGGCCGACCTTGTTGTGCAGGCGGCCGGCGGTGTCGATGAGCACGACGTCGCACTCCCCCTCCTGGCCGGCCTTGACGGCGTCGAACGCGACGGCGGCCGGGTCGGCGCCTTCCTTGTCCGAACGGACCGTGGGAACGCCCACGCGCCCACCCCAGGTCTCGAGCTGGTCGGCAGCGGCGGCGCGGAAGGTGTCAGCGGCACCGAGGATGACGTCCTTGTCCTCGGCGACGAGAACACGCGCGAGCTTGCCGACCGTGGTCGTCTTGCCTGTGCCGTTGACGCCGACGACGAGCACGACCGCGGGGCGGTCTCCGACGCGGCTGGCCGCGATACGACGGTCCATGTCGGGGCCCACCTGCGCGAGCAGTTCCTCGTGGAGCCACTGCGAGACGGTCTCCTCGTCGGTGGCACCGTTCACGGAGATCCGCTTCTTGAGGTTGTCGACGATCTCCGTCGTCGCCTCGACACCCAGGTCGGCACGAAGCAGCGTGTCCTCGACGTCCTCCCAGGCCTCGTCGTCCAGCGTCCCGCCGGAGAGCAGGCCGAGGAGGCCCTTGCCGAGGGCCGTGTTCGAACGGGAGAGGCGCTCACGCAGGCGCACCATGCGACCACGGGCAGATTCGGGCTTCTCGAGTTCACGGGTCTCGGCCGCCGTCGAGCTCGCGGCTTCCTCGTCGGCCTCGACGTCGAACGGGTTGGTCTGCGTGGCCTCCGCCTCGGTGAGCGGGCGGTCCTCGTCGACCGTCTCACCCGTGGCGGGTGCGGCTTCGGCCGGCTCCGTCGGCTCTGCGACGTCGGCCGTGTCGGTTGCGGTAGGAGCCTGCGTTGCGTTTTCGGGCTTCCGCGCCTGCTTCTTCGCCGGTGCGGGTTCGGCCGTCTTCGACGTGTCGATCCGCATGCCGCTGCTCGGCTTGTACTGCGTTTTCTTGGCGACCGGCCGCTCGATCGGCGTCTGCTCGGTCTTCGGCGGCACCTTCGGCGCCTTGCGCGAACGACCGCGGACGAGACCGACGACGCCCGCCACCCCTGCGAGCAGGGCAACGACTACGACAGCAAGAATTTCCCAGAGCTGATCCACGGCCCCATCATTGCAAACCTCACCGAGAACCGGCCATCGGGAGGCAGCGGCTCACTCAGCGTTCGGGTCGGCGTGCACGCTCGGAACGTGCCACCCCGGCCGAAGCACTCTCGCCGGACTTCGCGGGCTTCTTGGTCGCGCCGGCCTCGCCGGCCGCACGCTTCACGGGGCCTCGACTCCGGCCGACCGGCGCGTCGTCGGAGAGCCGGAAGAGACGTTCACCGCGCGGCGTGAACATGCTCCGCCCCGCACGGCGGGCCGGCAGCGCCACGATGCCCACGACGAAGAGGGCGAGCGCGACGGCAAGCGTCATACCAAGAACGAGCCAGAACACCGTGTCTCCTCATGTGTGCGGGGTGCCTCACGATTGTGACCGGCGCACTCACCGATTGCCAGTTGCCACGCGGACGGCTCAGGCGCTGTCACGCGTTCTCCTACGGAACACGGACGTCGCCCAGCCGCTGGGAGACCACGGTCGTCACGCCGTCGCCACGCATCGTCACACCGTAGAGCGCGTCCGCGACCTCCATCGTCCGCTTCTGGTGCGTGATGACGATGAGTTGGCTCGAGTCGCGCAGCTCTTCGAACAGGGTGATGAGTCGCCCGAGGTTCGCGTCATCGAGCGCGGCCTCGACCTCGTCCATGATGTAGAAGGGGCTCGGTCGCGCCTTGAAGATCGACACGAGCAACGCCACCGCCACGAGCGAACGCTCTCCACCGGACAGCAGCGACAAGCGCTTGATCTTCTTGCCCGGCGGGCGGGCCTCGACGTCGAGGCCGGTGGTCAGCATGTCGTCCGGGTCGGTGAGGACAAGTCTCCCCTCGCCGCCCGGGAACAGCCGCGAGAAGACGCCTTCGAACTCGCGGGCCACGTCGTGGAAGGCTTCGGTGAAGACCTGCTCGACGCGTGCATCGACCTCGTCCACGATGGACATCAGGTCCTTCTTCGAACCGCGCAGGTCGGCGAGCTGCTCGGTGAGAAAGGTGTGGCGCTCCTCGAGCGCGGCGTACTCCTCGAGCGCGAGCGGGTTGACCTTCCCCAACAGCTTGAGGTCGCGCTCGGCCCGCTGGAGTCGCTTCTCCTGCACGTTTCGCTCGAAGGGCACCGGCTCCGGCGTCTCCTCCCCCTCGGCGACTGGTTCGAGGTGCGGGACAAGCTGATGCGGCCCGTACTCCTCGACGAGCACGTCCGGGTCGATGCCGAGTTCGTCGCCAGCTCTCGTTTCGAGCGCCTCGATGCGCAGTCCCTGCTGCGCACGGGCCACCTCGTCGCGGTGCACCGAGTCGGTGACCTCCCGCAGGGCGTCCGCCTGCTCCTGAGCCCGCTGGCGGGCGGCCTTGAGTTGCGCCTCGCGTTCTCCCTTGGCCTGCGCCTCGGCGTCACGCAAGTGCACGAGCCGTTCGAGGGCGCGACGGACGTCGGCCGAGGCCGACTCGGCGTGCGAGCTCACCGTCCGTGCCACGCGCGCAGATTCCTCGCGGCTGCGTCGCCTCACCTCGGCCCGCTCGCGCGCCGCGAGCTCAGATCGTGCGGCCGCTTCGAGCGACTCCGCCCGACCCGAGAGCGCCCGTGCCCGTTCCTGGCGGGTGCGCAGCGTCAACCGGTGTTCGGTCTCCGCCGTTCGGGCGGATGCTGCGAGCGCCGCCAGGCGGTCTCGTTCGGCCACCGACGGTTCCTCGTCGCTCGGCTCTTCCTGGGCGTGAGCAAGCCGTAACTCGAGTTCTTCGAGTTCGCCGCGGTTCGCTTCGAGCGCCACGCGAGCCTGCTCGATGGAACTACGGATACGCTCTCGCTCGTGATCGGCTGCGGCGATCGTCTGGTGATGACGCGCCAGCTGCTCCGCGGTCGAGTCGATCTCGGCGTCGCTCTCGGAGAGCCGGTCCGCCGTCGCGTCGGCGGCCGCTTGTGCCTCACGAAGCGGCCCGGCGATCTCGTCCAGTTCCGTGGCGAGGTCACGTTCGCGCTCTGCTTGTGCCTGGCTGTCACGCCGCGCGTCGTCCAATGCAGCGCGCAGTTCGAGCGCTGAACGCCCCGGACGCCCCCCTCCGCGCACGAAGGTCGGTGCATAGACGTCGCCGTCCGCAGTGACCGCACGCGCGCCGCTCGCCACAACGGCAAGTGCCGCCTCAGTGTCGGGGACGAGCGCGAGCCTGTCCACGAGGACGGCGACGGCGGCCGCGAGGTGGTCCGGCACGGTCACCACGTCACGTACCCAGACCGCGCCGTCGGGCAGTTCCGGCCAGGCGCCGGAGTCGGGGGCGCTCGCTCCGGCGACGACGAGGCCGACCCGACCCCCCTCGTGATCACGCAGATGCCCGAGGAGACGCGCGGCGTCCTCGTGCGACGCGATGACGAACGACTCGGCCGCCCACCCGAGCGCGACGGAGACGGCCGCTTCGTGGCCCGGTTCGACCTGAAGAGCTTCGACGAGTTCACCGCCGAGGCCTGCGGCGTCGTCGGGGAGGTTCTCACGGGACGCCCCGGCCGAACCCAGGGACATCTCGAGCGCCTCGGCACGGGCTGAGGCGGCGCCACTTCGTTGCGACGCGGTGTTGCGCGCGTCGCGCAGTTCGCGGCGTCGCTCGTCGAGCTCCGCCAGTCGCGACGTGGCTTCCTCGGCCGCCGCGTTGACGGCCTCCTCGCCCGACTCGAGCTCCGCGAGGCGTGCCTGCAGAGTTTCGACCTCACGTCGAGCTTCGTCGACGCGCTCCGACGATCCGCCCAGAGTGCCGCGCAATCGACCGATCTCGGCCTCACCCGCCTCGACGCGAGAACGTCGAGCCTCTACTTGACCGTGAAGCTTGGCCAGGCCCTCTCGACGGTCGGCGGCTGCGCGCGCGAGGCGCACGATCCGCTGCTGCTCCCCCTGGTGGGCCCGCTCGGCTTCCTCGCGGGAGCGGACTGCCTCGTCGACGGCCTTCTGCGCTTCGTCGGCCTGAACCTGGAGTTCGAGCTCCTCCCCTCGCACACGCTCGGCCTGCCGTCGCAGCTGCTCGGGGTCGCGACCCGAGTGCGACGGTTCGTCGTCGGCCGCCATGAGGCGTACGCGCTCGCTCGCCAAACGGGCGGTCGCATCGAGCTTCTCCGCAAGGGAGGTGAGGGAGTACCACTGCTGCTGGAGCGCGTAGAGTGCGGGAGCCTTGCGGGCAGCGTCGTCCTCGAGTTCGGAGACAGCGCGTTTCGCCTCGGCCACGGAAGCCTCGAGACGCGTGCGACGTTCGACGAGTGCCTTCTCGTCGGCGAGGTCGGCCTCGAGACCCGCACGCTGCTGGACGAGATCGTCCGCCAAGAGGCGAAGGCGAGCGTCGCGCACCGTCATCTGGATAGACCGTGCCCGACGCGCCGTCTCCGCTTGTCGTCCGAGCGGCCCGAGTTGACGACGCACCTCGGCCGTCAGATCGGCGACGCGGGTGAGGTTTCCCTCCATCCCCTCGAGCTTGCGCAGCGCCTTCTCCTTGCGGCGGCGGTGCTTGAGGACGCCGGCAGCCTCCTCGATGAAGCCGCGGCGCTCCTCCGGTGTGGCTCGCAGGACGGCGTCGAGCTGGCCCTGGCCGACGATGACGTGCATCTCGCGGCCGATACCCGAATCCGAGAGGAGCTCCTGGATGTCGAGGAGCCGGCAAGGCGTGCGGTTGATCGCGTACTCCGAGCCGCCGCCACGGAACATCGTGCGGCTGATCGTCACCTCGGTGTAGTCGATGGGCAACGCGCCGTCGGAGTTGTCGATCGTCATCGTCACCTGGGCACGCCCGAGCGGCTGACGCCCGGAGGTTCCCGCGAAGATGACGTCGTCCATCTTGCCGCCGCGCAAGCTGCGCGCACTTCCCTCGCCCATGACCCAGGCGAGAGCGTCGACGACGTTGCTCTTGCCCGATCCGTTCGGGCCGACGATGCAGGTGATGCCCGGCTCGAGGACGAGGTCGGTTGCCGAGGCGAACGACTTGAACCCGCGCAGGGTCAACGACTTGACGTACAAGCGGCTACCTCACGAACGAGCCGTGAGCACGAGCGGGCCATCGCCCGTCACGGCGACGGTGTGCTCGCTGTGAGCGCCGCGGGAGCCGTCGACGCTGCGCAACGTCCAGCCGTCGGCATCCTGAACGAGTTGATCAGTGCCGGCCATGAGCCACGGCTCAATGGCGATGACGAGACCCTCTCGCAGCTTGAGCCCACGCCCCGCGCGCCCGTCGTTGGGCACATGCGGCTCGCCGTGCATGGTGCGGCCGACGCCGTGGCCACCGAACTGCGTGTTGACGCTGTATCCCGCACCGTGACACACGTCCGCAATGGCAGCCGAGATGTCACCGAGCTTGCCGCCGGGGCGGGCCTGTTCGATGCCGGCGGCAAGGGCGCGCTCGGTCGTCTCGATGAGACGCAGATCTTCGTCGCGCGGCGTGCCCACAACGACCGAGAGCGCGGAATCACTCACCCAGCCGTCCAACGAGGCTGCGAAGTCGACCGAAAGGAGGTCGCCGTCGGCGAGGGTGTAGTCGTGCGGCAGGCCGTGAAGAACCGCGTCGTTGACGCTCGTGCACAACACCTTGCCGAAGGGGCTCGCGCCGAAACTCGGGTGATAGTCGATGTAGCACGACTCGGCTCCGGCATCCTTGATCATGCGGTGAGCGAGCGCGTCGAGCTCGAGCAGATTGACGCCCACGTCCGCGGCCTCACGCAGAGCGGTGAGGACGGAGGCGACGAGCCGACCGGCAGGCTTCATCTCGTCGAGTTCACGGGGCGTTCGCAGTTCGATCACGATCCAACGGTAGTGGAGAGCGACGACAGCCTCCGCCACCGGCAGACGTTGTCAGGACGAGAACGCGACCAAGTCGACGGAAAACGACTCCTCCTCCGGTCAAATCCAAGGTGCTGGCCATAATGAGGTGGCTTGCGCCACAATCCAATCCGTGATTGGACACATGCCCAATAATGACTCGTTGCGGCCCCGCCTGCTGCTCAGCGGCGCGCTGCGGCAAGTTTCGTGTGGGCTCCACTGCATCGGATCGACGATGCTCGCGCTCACACTCGTTCTCGCCGGCCCCATCCTCGTGATTGTCGGCATTCACCGTGCCCTTGAGGCCGCATTCGGGCGCTCGGTCATCCCCGGCTGGCACCCCAAGCATGCAGAATCGCTCCTCGTCACATTCCTCGCTCTCGCAGCATCAACGTCGGTGGCCGCCGCGTTGCTCGCCACGAGTTGGGGCCTTCACGCGGCGAGGCGCCGTCTGTGTCCTTCCCCGAGCGGCCCGAACTCTCCACGTCCCCCGCAACGACGCTCGGGCGGGACGTTTCCGGCGCAAGCACGCGTGCTGCTGGTTCCGTTCACGAGCGGCTCACTGACCCCTGCCCCTCCGTCGAGGCAGACCGCTTCACCTCGCGTCCACGGGGGATCAGCGGGGCGGCTTCTGACAGGTCGGGCAGAAGTGTGACGAGCGGTTCATGAACTGCTCGCGCACGATGAGCGTTCCGCACCGCCGGCACGGCTTGCCCTGCTGGCCGTAGGCGTCGAGGGAGCGGTCGAAGTAGCCGCTCGCGCCGTTCACATTGACGTACAGCGCATCGAAGCTCGTGCCCCCTTGGGCGAGCGCTTCGCGCATGACGTCCTGCGCTGCCGTCAACAGGTCGACCATCTGACGTTTCGTCACCTTCGAGCCCAGCCGCCTGCCGTGAACGCCCGAGCGCCACAGCGCTTCGTCGGCATAGATGTTGCCGATACCGCTCACCACACCCTGGTCGAGAAGCATGCGCTTGACGGCGACGTCCTTGCGTCGCATGAGACGCGCGACCGCTTCGGCGTCGAAGGCGTCCTCGAGCGGATCTGGTGCGATGTGCGCGATTGTGCTCGGCACCTCACGTCCGTGCGCCACCGTCAGCTCGTCGAGATAGAGCCCACCGAAGGTTCGCTGGTCGACGAAACGCATCTGCATCGGCGCAGCGTCAGATGCGTCGCCGTCGAGGTCGAACACGGCGTGCGCGTGCTTCTCCATCGGCGCATCCGCCGCCTCGACGAGAACCTGACCACTCATGCCGAGGTGGACGACGAGGGCGTCGCCCTCCCCCGCGAACGTCAGCCACAGGTACTTGCCGCGCCGCTCGGCCGACTCCACACGGCGTCCGCGCAGGACGTCGGCCAGGTGATCCGGGCCCGGCACGTGCCGGCGCGCGACCCGTGCTCCGGTGACCCGAGACGTGACGAAGGCCTGGCCGACCACCTGGTCGGCCAGGCCTCGACGTACGACTTCGACTTCGGGGAGCTCAGGCATCGGAACGCGGCGAGACGTCCGATTCGGCGTCGGCTACCGCCTCTGCCGTCGTGACGCCGGAGTTCTTCGCCGCCTCCTCGCGCAGGCTCACCCATGCGTTCTCGGCGGCGAGCATCTCTGCGCTCTTCTTGTTCCGCCCGGTGCCGATGCCGAGCACCCGCTCGTCGACGACGACCTTCGCGGTGAACACCTTGTCGTGATCGGGGCCTTCACCCTCGACGACGTACGCGGGCGCGCCGAGGCCGGCGGCCGCAGTGGCCTCCTGCAACGACGTCTTCCAGTCGAGCGCCGCGCCGAGGCTGGCCGTCCGTGACATCAACGGGTCGATGAGGTGATGCACGATCCGCCGTCCGGCCTCGATGCCGCCACACAGGAACACAGTGCCGATGACGGCCTCTGTCGTGTCGGCGAGGATCGAGTCCTTCGTCCGGCCGCCCGTGGCGAGTTCACCGCGTCCGAGCAGCAGATAATCGCCGAGGTCGAGCTCACGCGCCACCTCTGCGAGGGCCCGCGAATTGACGACGGCGGCCCGCTGCTTGGCCAACTGCCCCTCGGGAGCGTCGGGGTGGTCGCCGAAGAGCGTCTCGGTGACGACGAGACCCAGCACGGCGTCGCCGAGGAACTCCTGGCGTTCGTTGTGCGGGATTCCGCCGTTCTCGTACGCGAACGAGCGATGGGTCAGGGCACGACGAAGCAGCGGCTCATCGACGTCCGTACCCGAGATCTCACTGAGTTCTCGGGCCAGATCGCCGACGGGCCGCTGCGTAGCGTCAGCCGCCGACCGCTTCGAGCTTTTCTTGCCCACGGTCTGGCGAGTGAGGCCGGTCAGGCCTGGTGCTCGGTGCGCTCCGCGGCGCCGTAGTGACGGCCGTTGTACGTGCCGCACGACGGGCACGCCATGTGCGCCTGCTTGTTCGCGCCACACGACGGGCACGCCTGCAGAGCGACCGGCGTCGCCTTCCAGTTGGCTCGGCGCGAGCGGGTGTTGGCGCGCGACATCTTCCGCTTGGGGACAGCCACGTCAGTTCCTCTTCTCGTCGTGTGCCGGATCGGCGTCGGCCAGGTTGGCCAGTGCCGACCAGCGGGGGTCGATAGCTTCGTGGTGGTGGTCAGGATCGTCCGCGAGCCGGGCGCCGCATTCGGCACACAACCCGGGGCAGTCCTCGCGACACACCGGTTGGAACGGCAGTGAAGGCACTACCGCATCCCTCAGCACGGGCTCGATATCGGCGTCGTCGCCGTCGAGCTCGGGCAGTTCGTCCTCGTCATCGCCGCCGGCCACCTCACGGTGGTGCGCGGCACGCTCGGCGTAAGCGAACAGTTCCTGAAAGTGAACGTCAACAGGAATGCTGACGTCGTCCAGGCACCGCACGCAGGCGCCGGTCGCCGTCGCTTCGACCTCACCGGCGATGAGGACGCCCTCCATCACGGCTTCGAGACGCAGGTCGAGCCCCATGGGCTGACCTTCCTCGATGCCGATGACGTCGGTGCCGAAGTCGGCCGGAGTCGCGACATCACGATGCAGACGCAGAGAATTACCGGGTCGGCGACCGAGTTCCCTGGTGTCAATCACCAGAGGTCGGCGCGAATCAACCTGGTTCATTACCCTGCCGTCTTCGTGAGTCGTGTCTTCGATCGCTTCGGCCACAGCGATGGCGTGGGCCGACGTGCAAGTCTACGCCAGCGCGTGACGCCCACCCAAATCGTCCGGCCGACCTCAGCCGGCGACGCCGAGTCGCTCGAGAAGCGGGCCGTGAACGGCCTCGGGAACCATGCCGGAGATGTCTCCCCCGAGCGTGGCCACCTGCTTGATGAGCGAGCTCGACAGGTGATCCATGCCGGGGTTTCCCGGCAGGAACAGCGTCTCGAGCCCCGAGAGCGAACGGTTCATCGTGGCCATCGGCAACTCGTAGCTGAAGTCGGTCTCACCCCGCAGGCCCTTGACGACGATCGGCGCCTCGAGGCGCGCACAGACCTCGACGAGCAGTTCATCGGCGAAAGCCTCGGCGCGCACGTTGGCTAGGTGCGCGACCGACTTCTCGATGAGGCCGACGCGTTCGTCGGCCGTGAACGTGCCCTGCTTGTCCGGGTTGTAGAGGACGGCAACCACGACCTCGTCGAACAGGCGCGCGCTGCGCTCGACAACGTCGAGGTGGCCGAGGGTCAAGGGATCGAACGATCCGGGGCAGACACAGCGGGTCATCACTTCTCCTCGGTCGCGGCCGCGGGAACGACTTCGTCCAGCGTGGCGACGACGGCGTCGACGTCGTCAGGGTCAGGGCCTTCGCTGAACTCGGCGAACCACATCGTCGTCTCGCCGTAGACGCGCGGCTCCCACGGTGCGAGCCGCTCGTGCCACGTGGGTTCGGGCGAGCGCGACGAACGCTCGATGACGACCAGGGCGCGCGGTGCGAGCCAGCCGCCCTCGACGAGCGAGTTGATGGCCTGACGCAGCTGCTCCTCACTGACCGAGTACGGCGGGTCCATGAGGACCAGGGCGGCCTGCACAGTGGCGGGCTGGTCGAGGAATCGCTCGACGGCCTGCGTCACGACGCGTACCGGCGAGAAACCGAGGTTGCGCACGTTGGTGCGGATGACGGTGGCGACGCTGCGGTTGGCCTCGACGAAGGTGACGGACGCGGCACCACGACTGAAGGCCTCGAGTCCGAGGGCGCCCGATCCTGCGTAGAGGTCGAGGACGTCGGCTCCGAGCATGGCGCCGAGGTGCTCAAGTCGTGAGAAGAGTGCTTCACGCACACGATCCGCGGTGGGCCTCGTGCCCACGCCCGCTGGCGTGTCGAGCCGCCTGCCGCCTGCTTTTCCGGCGATGATGCGCGTCATTAGCCTCTCTCCAGGAACTCGGCCTGTTGGTCGTCGACACGCTCGCGCGCAGCCTGGGCCAGCAGGGGGTGATCGGCCATCGTCGGGTCTTGTTCGACGAGCGCTACGGCTTCGTCGCGGGCCTTGGCGATGACCTCGAGATCTGACGCCTTTGTCAGTTCCAACCAGTCGAGGGACGTACGGCGACCACTCTGCGCGGCGCCGAGCACGTCACCCTCTCGTCGTAATTCTAGATCCAGGTCGGCGATGGCGAATCCGTCGGTCGTCCCCGCGACGCGGCCGAGGCGTTCGAGGGCCTCCGGGGACTCGGAGCGTGTGACGAGCAGGCACAGACCGCCGTGCTCCCCTCGGCCCACGCGGCCGCGAAGCTGGTGCAGCTGGGACAGGCCGAAGCGATCGGCGTCGACTATGACGATCATCGAGGCGTTGGGCACGTCGACCCCCACCTCGATGACGGTGGTGGCCACGAGAACGTCGACCTCTCCCCCGGCGAATCGCCGCATGACGGTGTCCTTCTCGTCGGCCGGCAACCGGCCGTGCATGAGATCGATCGAGACGCCTCCGAGTGCCGGCAGGTGACGCATCTGCTCGATGAGCTCCACGACACCGACCGGACGTAGCGCCTCACCGTCATCGGCAGGCGTGCCCGGGTCGACGAGCATTGCCCCGGAGCCGTCCTGCGCGTCACCGATCCGACCGGCGACGACGTAGACCTGTCGGCCTGCGCGGCACTCCTCGGCGATGCGCTCCCACACGCGGTTCATCCATGCCGGGTTCTGCGCCTGCACGACGTGGCTGACGATGGGTGCCCTCCCCCGCGGCAGTTGCCGCAGGGTAGAGACGTCGAGGTCGCCGAACGCCGTCATCGCCACGGTGCGGGGTATCGGCGTGGCCGTCATGACGAGCACGTGCGGCGGCGTGGCTGCCTTCGAGTTCAGCGCGGAACGCTGCTCGACTCCGAAACGATGCTGCTCGTCCACCACCACGAGCCCGAGATCGGCAAAATCTACGTGCTTCTGCAGCAGGGCATGGGTTCCGATTACGATGCCGGCCTCGCCGGAGACGATGTCGAGCAGTGCCTGCGAGCGCGCCGAGGTCGACATCGATCCCGTGAGGAGCGTGACGCGCGTGCCGTCGGCGTCCCCGCCGAGTTGCCCGCGTTGCGCGAGGTCGCCCAGCATGGCGCGCATCGACGTGGCGTGTTGCGCCGCGAGCACCTCCGTGGGCGCGAGGAGGGCTGCCTGTGCGCCGGAGTCGACGACGGCGAGCATCGCCCGCAGCGCCACGATCGTCTTACCCGAGCCGACCTCACCCTGGAGCAGTCGGTGCATGGGCACCTCACGCGCGAGGTCGTCTGCGATGGCGGCACCGACCTCGACCTGCCCCGACGTCAGCTCGAACGGGAGAGCGCGGTCGAAGCGCGCGAGCAGACCGTCCGGGCGCGGGACGCGAGGCGTCGCGGGTACCGAGCGAGCCTTGGCCCGGCGCTGCGCGAGCACGAGTTGAGTGATGAACGCCTCGTCGAAGCGTAAACGCTTCTTCGCCGCGCCCACGTCCGCCATGGTGCGCGGCAGGTGCGCGGCGCGCATGGCACGCGTGAAATCGGGCACTCCCATGCGCTCACGCAGGTCGTCGTCGAGCGGGTCGGGCAAGGTGCCGACCGCGTCGAGCACCTGCTTGATCGACAGCGTCAGACTGAGGTTCGTGATCTTCTCGACCTGTTTGTAGACCGGCACGAGGCCGTTCTCGTAGATGCTCATGTCAGCGTCGTCCATGAGCGAGTACTGCGGGTGGGTGAGCTGCAATTGCTTTCCGTAGAGCCCCAGCTGACCGCTGAAGAGGGCTCTCTTACCCGGCCGAAGAATGCCGTAGTGCGGGTGCGCACTGAAGAACGTGACGAGCGCGCGCTGGCCCGCGTCGTCGACGATGACGGCGTTGGCCATGGAACCGCGCCGGTTCTTCATGCGCCGCTGCGTCATCTCCGCCACCTCGGCGGTGAGAACGACGTGCTCGCCGAGTTCGAACTCCGAGAAGCTGCTGCCGGCGTGGGCGTCGATGTAGCGGCGCGGGAAGTAGTGAAGGAGGTCGCCGACCGTCTCGAGGTTGCGCGCCTTCGCGAGTTTCTTCGCGCTCGTGCCGAGCACCTTGACGAGCGGTGTCTCGAGCGTTACCTCACTCATGGATCACTCCGAGTTGGACGAGGAAGCCCGATCGCAGACGCAGGAGGTCGAGCTCCGCTCCGACGCGTTCGGCCTCGGTTTCGAGGAAGGTGACGAACTGCTCTGCCGCGGCCGGTTCGGCGTCCGGCGCGATGCAGGCGGTGACGACCTCGGCTCCCTCGAAATGGCTGCGCACAAGATCTCGCGCGGCACGCCACGTGCCCGCCTGCAGTACCTCGATCTCCTCATCGGCATCGAAGCCCGTGGCAACGGCGTCAAGGCCCGCGAGCAGTGTGACGAGACTGTGACTGCGGGCTCCGTCACCGGGAGTTCCCCGGTCGGCGAGGACGAGAGTCGACCCGTTGTCCGGTTCGGCGATGCGCTCGCTGACGGCGGCCCCGAGGCTGTGCGCATAGCGCTGCACGGCCTCGTCCTGGGCAACGACGACGACGTCGCTGACTGTGTCGAGGCCGCCGGCGAAGCGCGTGACCGCGATGTTGTCCACGGACCCCGCGTCACGGGCATGGGAGACCGCGACGAGCGGAAGGTCGGTGTGCACGTGGAGGCGGTGGATACCGTCTCCACCGGCGACGACGACGCTGTCACCGACCTCGGTGAGGCGCGAGCGCAACGAGGCAGCCACCTCGTCAGTGAGCCCCTCGATCACGCCCATGACTTCGAAGGCCGGACCGTCGCTCGTCACCTGACAGCCGCCCTCCGAACGGACGCTTCGCGCCTCGGCGCGGGGCAGCCAGGAGCGTTCGCTGGCACGAGGAAGCCCGTGGCGTCCGCTCGCAACACGGCTGAGGCACTCGAGCACGATGGCGAGGCCGGCTCCGCCGGCGTCGACGACCCCCGCCTCGGCGAGGACGGCGAGTTGTTGCGGAGATCGGGACAGGGCGAGCTTCGCGCCGTCGAACGCCGCCTGCGCCACGTCGTCGACCTGGGGCGTCTCGCCGGAGTGCACGGCCTCGGAACGAGCGTGGCTCGCCGCGACGGCCGCCGCTTCGGCGACGCTGAGCATGGTTCCCTCGACGGGGTTGTCGACGGCTCCTCTCGCCGAGGATGCGCCGGAGTGCAGGGCCCGCGCGAGAGCGTCGCCGTCCAGCCCGAGGGCAACGGCCTCGTCCACGCCGTCGGGGTCGACGGGCAACGCTCCGAGCGCTCCGACGAACCCCCGCACGTACTCCGAGAGGATGACCCCCGAGTTGCCCTGAGCCTCACGCGTGATGGCACCGAGCACCTGGCGCAGGTCGGAGCGAGCGGTGCGCGCACCCGGATCGAGTTCTTCGACTGCGCGAAGGCCGGCCTCGAGGGTGGCGCGCATGTTCGTGCCCGTGTCGCCGTCGGGCACCGGGTAGACGTTGAGGGAGTTGAGGATCGTCTCCGACGCGGCAAGCTCTGCTCGGGCCGCGACGAGGACGCGGGCGAGGGAGGCCAACGTGAGCGTCGTCGTCATGGCGCTCCTCCGTCCTCGCTCATCCGTGACTCACGGGCGACGCGTGGGCTGAGGCACCCACGAACCGCTCGTTCGCCCCTACTCTGGCACAAGGCACCGACAATGGAATCGTGGGTGAATCGCTGCCCACCTGACGGCTGACGCCCCGCGCGTGCGCCCGAAGGGACCCACTCGCCTCGTTTTGCTCCGCCCGGTGGGCCTCGGCTATGCTTCCCAGGTTGCCTCCGTGTCGCCCGTCGTCCTGACGTGCCTGCCGGGGCGAAACCCAAGAACGTTCATCGACTTCAGGAGAAACCGTGGCTGCCACCTGCGACGTCTGCGGCAAGGGACCGGGCTTCGGTCACAACATCTCGCACTCCAACCGCCGCACCAAGCGTCGTTGGAACCCGAACATCCAGCGCGTTCGCGCGATGGTCGGCGAGGCTGGCGTGACCCCGAAGCGTCTCAACGTCTGCACCTCCTGCCTCAAGGCAGGTAAGGTCAAGCGCTGATCTCAGCACTTGCGTCAAGAAACCCGGCTCCGGCCGGGTTTTTTGTTGCCCGCCTTCACGATGTTGCCGTGAAAACGCGGCATCCCTCCCGCGGTAACCGCTCACCATCGGTGGGTACGCGTGAGCCGGGCGCCCCCTTCAGGGGGACGCCCGGCTCAGTCGTTCGCAGTCAGTACCTCAGTGGGCGCCGGGCTGCTCGTGCTCCGCGGCGGCCTTGTCCTCGGCGAGCTCACGCTCATCGACGACGATCGGGCGAGTGACTGCCCAGCCGATGAGCGCTGCCGCCAGGACGAGCAGACCGACGCCGGTCCACAGGTTGAGGTTCGCGCCGTCGGCCTTGGCCCGGTCGGCCTCGCTCGTCGTGAAGCTCATCCCGACGAGGATGACGCCGTAGATGCCCATGAGGGCACCGATGATGTTGCGGATGTCGAACAGGCCCGCGCGGTGACGCGCGGAGTTGGCCGCCTTCGCGGTGCCTGCTCCGGCCTTGTCGTTCGTGGGAGTACTCATGGTTCAACCCCTCAGTGGAAGACGATGTTGAGCAGGATGACGAGGGCCAGCGAGATTCCGGCGAGCTTCGTCGGCGACTGCCACCAGCTCGTGGTGGTGTCCTCCTCGAAGTCCTCCTTCGGCGTCTCGCTGTAGACGAGGCCGCGCAGCGACTCCGCCGGCTTCGGCTGCGTCGCGAGGCTCACGACGTAGCTGACGAGGACGTCGACGACGAACGCCGTACCGGCAGCCACGAACGAGGCGCCCTGGCCACCGATCGGGATGACGCCGACGGACAGCCCGCCGAGAGCGTCCTCGGAGAGCACCGCGACGATGACCGCGCCGACGGTACCGGAGACGAGACCGGCCCAACCGGCCGTGGCCGTCATGCGCTTCCAGAACATACCGAGGATGAACGTGGCGAACAGCGGCGCGTTGAAGAAGCCGAAGAGCGTCTGCAGGTAGCTCATCGCGTTCTCGTAGCTGGCGGCGAGGAACGAGGTGAAGATCGCGACCACCGTGGCGACGACCGTCATGATGCGGCCGATGCGGATGTAGTACGCGTCGTCACGCTCCTTGACGACGTACTCCTGCCAGATGTCGTAGCTGAAGACCGTGTTGAACGCCGAGATGTTGGCGGCCATACCTGCCATGAAGGCGGCGAGCATACCGGCGATGGCCACGCCCAACAGACCGTTCGGCAGCAGGTCACTCATGAGGTACAGCAGCGCGTTGTTGTAGTCGGCGCTGCCACCCGAGGCCTTGGCCTTGGCGATCTCCGGCACGAGCACACCGGCGATGATGCCGGGGATGATGATGATGAACGGGATGAACATCTTCGGGAAGGTGCCGATGATCGGAGCACGGCGAGCCGAGTTCATGTCCTTGGAGGCCATGACGCGCTGAACCTCGACGAAGTTCGTCGTCCAGTAACCGAAGGAGAGCACGAAGCCGAGACCGAACACGATGCCGATGACGGACCAGACCGAGCTCGTGAAGCCGGTCAGGGAGTTACCCGGCCACGAGGCGAGTTCACCATCGGTACCTGCGGCCTGCATCTTGTCCTGCAGGCCGCCCCAGCCGCCGACCTTGTGCAGGGCGGCGAGCGTCAGCGGCAGCAGTGCGGCGACGATGACGAAGAACTGCAGCACCTCGTTGTAGATGGCAGCGGAGAGGCCACCGAGGGTGATGTAGCTGAGGACGATGACGGCGGCGACGATCGTCGAGACGGTCATGTCCCAGCCGAGCAGCATGTTGACGATCTTCGCCAGCAGGTAGAGGTTCACACCGGCGATGAGCACCTGCGCGAGCGCGAACGAGATCGCGTTGACGAGGTGGGCGCCCGTACCGAAGCGGCGCTTCATGAACTCCGGCACCGAGCGCACGCCCGAGCCGTAGTAGAACGGCATCATCACGATGGCCAGGAACAGCATGGCCGGGATCGCGCCGATCCAGTAGTAGTGGAACGTCGGCATACCCATCTGGGCACCGGACGCGGACATACCCATGATCTCGACGGCACCGAGGTTGGCCGAGATGAAGGCGAGGCCGGTGACCCAGGCGGGCAACGATCGGCCGGACATGAAGAAGTCGATGCTCGAACTCACCTGACGGCGGGCCAACAGGCCGATGCCGAGAACGAAGACGAAGTACAACGCGATGAGCACGTAGTCGACCGGCCCTGCGTCGAGACGCAGTGCGGAGGTATCCATAGGCAGCAAGGCTGGCTCCCGGTCTGAAGATTCTGTTTGACCGCCTGACGGTAGCCCCACGGCCCCCTTCAGAGCCATGCAGACGGGCTCATCACAGAGGATTGCAATACGTTCGCAACAATCGGAGCGGTTCGCTCGTCAGCGAGCGCCGAAGTGCGTCCAGCCCTCCGCCTGCGCCGGCTCGCCGTCGAGCGTGACGCCCCGGCCGTCCTCGACACGGCCGACGACGTGCCATCCCGCCGGAACGCGCCCCTCCGGGCTTGTCGCGAGCAGGGCGTGTTCCTCACCGCCGGAGAGCACACACTCGAGTGCCCGATCCCCCACCACCGGTTCGAGGGGGCGCGCCATCGCACGGAGCGCTTCGCCGTCGAAGTCGAGGCGCACGCTCGACGCCCGCGCGATCCGTGCGGCGTCGAGCATCAGGCCGTCGGAAACGTCCATCGCGCAGCGCACCCCCGCAGCAGCAGCCTCGTCACCCGCGTATCGCGGGCGCGGGGCACGATGCCACCCCACGCATTCCTGAGTCGCTGTACCGGCTCCTTCCGAGGGCGCGGCTTCGCCGAGCAATACGAGCAGACCGGCGTGACTTCGCCCGAGGACGTCGGAAACGATGATCGACTCCCCCACTCGCGCGTTGGCACGCAGCAGCGGCTCGCGCCCCGCGGGCAGATCACCGAGGGCCGTGACCGCGATGGCGACCGTGCCGTCGGGCGCTCCCGAGAGGTCGCCGCCGAACGAACCGACCCCGGCACGCCGCAGTTCGTCGGCCATACCGCGCGTGAGGTCGACGAGCCAGTCGACTCGAGTGGCCCCCTCAGCGGCCAATGCGACGACGACGCCGGTCGGACGCGCGCCCATCGCAACGACGTCGGCGAGGTTCTGCGCGATGACCTTGACCCCGACGTCCTGGGGCGACGACCAGTCGTCACGCCAGTCGAGGCCGAGCACCATGGAATCCGTCGTGACGACGGTGCGGCCGGTGCTCGTTGTGAGGACGGCGGCGTCGTCACCGGGCCCGACATCGGCCGCCGCGGGTTCGACCACGGCGAGGACGGACCTCAGCACGCCCAATTCACCGACGTCGTCGACGGTCGAGGCGTCGCCGCCCACTCTCGGCGTCCACACGTTCGTCACGGCCCCATTCAAGCAGGCCGGAACAGACCGCATCCGCGCCGCATCAGGCAGCGCGCAGCCACCGCCGGTAGCGTTGTCCACCATGACGACGCTCCGTTCCCTCAGCCTCTTCGTCGCCGGTTCGTCAGCCGTGTGGGCGCTCGCCGCGTGCTCGCTACCTCCGGTGGAGGCCAAGCCCGCGGATCGCGCGGACACCCCGCAGTGCAAGGCGGCCTCGAGCGCCTGGCCGGCGAAGGTGGCCGGTTTCGAGCCGTACCCCGTCACCACGCCGTCCGACGCGGTGCGCGCCTGGGGCGAACGGCCCGAGTCGTCCGTCATCGCGCGCTGTGGCCTCACCCCTCCCGGACCCACCACGGAGACGTGCTTCGAGGCGAACGGCGTCGACTGGGTGCAGTCCGACCTGTCGGACGGGCGTCGCTACACCACCTACGGCCGAGAACCGGCCATCGAGGTGCTCGTGCCGAAGGAGTCGAAGGCCGATGCCTCCACGCTCGCGGCTTTCGCGCCCGCAGCGAAGAAGATCGCCCAGGGCGAGCGGCGCTGCTC